>NZ_JBCPXV010000019.1:0-70312 GCF_039581225.1 Ornithinibacillus proteolyticus
GGATGGAGTGTTACGGGCACGATGATTAGTTCTTCATGTGGCATAGAAAAGCACCTCCTTCAATTGATATTTCTATCTTAGCAAGAGGTGCTTCATTTTTGTATGCGTTGTTTGATTACGGGTTTACCAGACTGTTTCAGTAAGTAATATACTTCTCCTGAATAATCAACTTAGATTCTGCTAAAATTTTTTCTATAACCTTATTATTTGAGTGATAAAAAGTTAATGAAATGTGTTCTTTAAATAGTGTACTGTCAAATTTTGATATTTCTAGGCCTATAAAATAATACAAATAAATTCAATAGTGAGTGGTCATTTACAAAAGAAAAGAAAAAACACTTGCAAAATGAAATCATAGGTTGTATGATGATAATCAAATAATAATTTGATCGACTTTCTCAACAACAAGGGAAAAACCCAAGAGGAAGTAGTGAAATATGCACATATTTTGTGTATATATTTTGCTACGTCTGTCTTGGGTTTTTCTCTTTTTTTTGAAAATCCTAAAAGCAGGCGTGGACGGGGAGATGATATTCAGGAAACCAAAGTTAATGAATGGAAAACATATTAAGTGAAGGGAGAATGATTCAATTGCCGAAAATAAAAATGGCTGTCATCAGAGAGGATTTGGTCGTACTAACAGGCAGTATGGAAGAGGCCGTAATATTAGGTCAATTAATTTACTGGATAAATCGTATGAAAGATGCTGGTAGATATAAACTTGAAGAAAGAGAGCGCTTAGAAAATGATTCAGCAGATTCTTTTAAACATGGTTGGATTTATAAAAAAGCAGATGAGTTGGCTGAGGAAGTAATGCTCGGTGTGTCGCCTAATACGATTAGAAAGTATTTGGGTAAAATAGTAGAAAAAAATTATGTTAAAAGACGAAATAACCCTCGGTATAAGTGGGATAAGACATTACAATATCGTGTGAACTTAGTGAAAGTAATCTTAGATTTAAGTAATTTAGGATATCCAATAGATTATTACAAACAGTTATTACAAATTGAAGAAACTGATGCTTCAAGTAAACAAACTGTTTCTCCGAATGTCGAAAATAGTGATTCGAAGCTCAATGGTTGCGCTGCAATACCAGAGATTACTTCAGAAATTACTCCAAAAATTAATTCAGAGACTTCTTCATCAAGTGAATGGATTGAAGATGACAATAATGTTTATGATTCAAATCAATTTGAATTAATTAGTAAGACCTACTTAGATCTTAGTAAAAACAAGCAGTTATCGTCTAATGACGAAAAGGCGATTAAGGATGTTGTTGGAGAGAATTGGGAGACTCATCGAGTTATTGGTTGGATAAAAGAGTGTTTCAATAACTTTAAACCAAAACACAAGTTAGATAATATCCGGTCCTTTCGGTATGTTGCTAATTATATATTTGATCAAGCTTATAAATTTGAACAGGAGGTACTAGAAGATGAACAAGCTACAGGATATATTGTCCAAGACGAATACTTCCAACGATACGGTTGAGTTATTATACAAGATGCCGGGGAAATTAACAAAGGCAACAGATGATTGTATGTACAGAGAATGTGATGGATCTGGACTAATTCATGTAATAAGAGAAGACGGTTCTGAGGTCATGGTGATATGTAAATGCAGAGAACATAAAGAACTGTTGCGAAGAATTAAGACTGCTAGAATTCCAGATGACTATTTAAGTAAAAGAATTCATGATTTTCATACGAAAATCTATCAGGTAAAGGAAAGTGTGGAAGTAGCGCAATATGCTAAGAGAATTGCAACACGCTATGTTGAACAATATGGGTAAAGGGCTATACTTTTACAGTAATAAAAAAGGGTCTGGAAAAACACTTTTATCAATTGCCATCGTCAATGAACTTATCATCGAGTACAAGATTAAGCCAATTTATATTTCCGTAGTAAATATGCTAAATGAGATGAAGCATTCATTTTCTAATAAAGACCCTAATAGAAACTTTTATAATTTAATAGAATCATTTATGCAAGTTCCAGTGTTAATAATGGATGATTTAGGTGTTGAGAAAACAACAGATTGGTCAGAGGAAGTATTAACACAAATCTTAGATGAGCGAATGAGTTATAAAAGACCAACTATTATTACTTCGAATATGCCAATACGGTTACTCCAAAAGAAGTATCCTGCTGGGAGGATAAAAAGCCGTATTGTTATGCCTGAAGAGAGTGTAAGAGAAATACTTGCTAATCAGGAAAATGAAGAAATAGCCAAGATGTTTTCTAAATGAAGTGGATTTATGTGTTTGATCTCTTAAAATATAGAAAAAGATTGTTAGAATATAGTTGTAACGGTCAAAAAATGGAATTGAATATGGGCTTAATAAGGGAAAACCCCATTTCTATAGAGTGACAGCATTGTGTGTGCTGCAGTCTTTTAAAGGTGGTTTTCTCTTTTTTATTTATATTGAAGAACACGCACTTAACAAAAGGAGGGAAAAATTTAAAAATGAAAATCGTTGTTAAAGATTCCGATAAACTACGAGCAATGTTAATTGAAAAAGGGTTTTCCCAACGTGAGTTTTCGAGACATACTGGATTAAGCGAAAATTACTTTAACCAAATTGTTAATCATAAGAAAAACCCTAGTCCAGCGGTGGCAAAGAAAATTTCTCAGCAATTAGATCTGGAATTTCATGATATTTTTCAGATTGAAAAGTAAAGAGAGCGAGAAGAGAATGTAAGTTCAATCTTATAGAGTGCATCTATAGATATACTAGATAAAAGTAACTGTTCTAAAATTAGTTAATTTAAAGGGAGCGATTTATATTATGAAATGTGCAGCATATGTAAGAATATCATACAAAGAGCATAGTAAGTATAGTTTATCAATACAGGTGAAAGCGATAGAGGAATATATCGATAATCAAAATTGGCAGTTGTGTAAGATTTATAAAGATGAAAATAGTTTGGGACCGGGATTAAATGTGGGACTCCAGAGAGCGATAAAAGATGCTAAAGAAGAGCAAATTGAGGTAATCATTTCTATGACAGCTACTCGTTTATTCAGATACTACGAACAAGCAATACCTTTACAGGATCTTTGTCAACAACAAATGGTTAATATTATTACATTAGATAATTGTGTTAATACTTTTGAAGGGAAATATGGGTTAATTCATAGCCCTTTATTCATGATTAACTTGGATATATCTAAATAATAAGAAATGGCCTTACAATGAAATGGGTAAAAGTGTAAAAATAAAATAACTCTAATAACTAATAACCAATCAATCCGTAGTAATCATTTAGTCAAAATTAAATAATTGCTACGGATTTTTGACTTTAAAACGATGCAACAGAACAAAATGGCAACCAAAGACTGAATTACTATTAATTTATTTATCCCACTAAATCTGTGTGGTTCAAATTTTACCGAAATACACTAGAAAAGATGGATGTCAAGCTATTTGCCTTTGTTTAACCACCATTTTGTGACATAATAGAATAGAGTATATCTACATATTTAAACATATTTCAGAGGTGGCTCAATGATGAAAAAAATTTACGATCTAATATTAAATAACATTGAAGATAGCGATATACAGGATCGACGTGTTTCAAAAAGAAATTTAGCAAAAGTTATTTATTATCGACTAATGATAGCGCGACTTGGTGAAGAAGACAATAACTTTTGGTGGGAATCCCGTATCTTAGGTACAGTAGGTAGAATGAATCTTATGCCTTTTTTACCACGCACTTTTTACCAACAAAGACTAGATATGGCTCAAAAAAGTGTTCGGCAGAAAGAACTTCATAGTATAAGTGTTAATAAGGTAATAACCCTATTTCACTTTGGATATGACTTTGAAAAAAAAGTATATGAACCAGCTGTGAAAATGCTCGCGTCAAGAAAAGAATGGAAGGATATCCTTCATGAAATAGAAACAATAGAAAATTATTCATTCGAACCACACTGGGCTAGGGACTTTTTTAATGAACCACGTTTGGATACATTTGATAATGTATCAGGGGAGTCATATGAATTAGGCTCGAAAAGAAGGCATTTTTATATACATAACGAAGAATTAGAAGAGGTTATCCATCAATTAATTTCTGTCTATGATTATGCTAAGAAAGGCCAAGTCACAATACCGTATTTTAAAAGGGTTGCTGTAAATTAATGATTAAGAAATATACTGCAGATTTAAAAACAACTGGAGCAGTTCTTGAGGATTCACTTAGAATTCTTATTAGATTGTCCGAATTGAATAGCATTGAGGCATTGGAAGATGAATTATTTGAGAATAATTTGTTGCTTAAAGCATCAAAACGCCGGATTGAGAATGTATACGGTTCAATTAAAAAGAGGTATTTACAGGACCTTCAAGATAAACCTGTATCTGAAGCTCCACTCTTATTGGCGATACAAAATATGAGTAAAGAAGAAGCCTTTTATCTTCTTTATTATCACATGTGTTTATCCGATAACGTATTGTATGACTTTGTTGTTGAAGTAGTTTTCCAAAAGTACATCAAGGGCTTTTTAGGAGTCTCAAGTGATGATGCGGGAGAATTTTTAATAACTTCTTCTATAGAGCATGAAGAAATGAAAAATTGGTCTGAAAGAACCTACAAGGATTTAAAAAGTGCTTTGATAACCGTTTTACTTGAAACAGGATTCCTATCAAATAGACGTAATCCAGTATTTAATGAAAATGTATATTTTTCAAATAGAATCTTTGGTTATGTACTTTATTTTAATCAAGATTCTATTTTGACACTTGACGACTATTATAACCACAATGATTTCAAATTATTTTTACAAGATAAACAACAAAGAAAGATGATGTTAAAGGAACTAGAGCTAAGTGGAGTCATTTACTTAGAAGAAAATAAAGAGACTGAAATACATTATAAGTTTCCATCTTTAAAGGAGTTTGTTGTCCAATATGTTGTCGGAGAAAATTAATCAAGTCAAAAATATGCTTCTTAATGATCAAATAGCATGGAGCCGCCAATCAGGTGTACCTTTTATGCTTGTTGCGATTAGTCCCAGTGAACAATTATATATAAAGCCTAAACTTGAAGAAATAGAGCAGGAAGGTAAAACGCAAGGATATACAGTCGAAGTTGTTAATCTGGAAAAATTACTTTATAAACTCTTATTAGAAGATGAGAACGGTGATTTAACAGAGCTTTATGAATTTGAAAAAGAAGATTATCCTGAATTTATGAAGGAATTGCAGAATACGATGCTTAACATCCTATATGAATGGATTTTAGAAAGAGCTGAAAAATTGGGTGAAAAAGGACGAATAATATTCACTCGTGTCGGTTGTACAGCACCACACTTTAGACTCATTCAATTACTTTCTAAACTAGAAAATAAGATATCGATACCGCTATGTTTTTTTGTTCCCGGTACAGTTAATTCAAGGAAGTTTATAATGCTCGATGATGTTGATATTAGTGGATCTAGAGCATTTTATTTATAAAGGGGTGAGACGATTGACTAAGATACATGAAATATTTCGGGAAAATATTAATCGTGATATTAATCCAGTAGTCAAAGTTCAAGATGAAAATTTAGCCCATATTCGTCAGGAGCTAAATGAGTATGTTATAACAGATCAAATACGAGATCACTTTAAAAAGGCTTTTACTAATTATTTGAATGGTAATGATTATTGTTATTGGATTTCAGGCTGGTTTGGGTCTGGTAAATCCCATTTCACTAAGCTGTTAGGACATGTTCTTGGAAATTATGAATTTGGAGATTCAACTAGTTCGGAAGTATTCTTAACAAGAGATGAATCAAAAGATCTTCAAACACTTGTTGAAGAAATCCGTACCAACTATGAAACAGAAATTCTAATGTTCGATATCTTGGAGGAAACTGCTTATGACAGTAATAATCAACAGCAAAGTATTTCTATTACTATTTACAAACAGTTTCTTTCTTATTTAGGTTTCTATAGTCATATTCTTTGGGTTGGTGAATTAGAGTTTGATTTATATGAGTCCGGGTTATATGAGGATTTTAAAAAAGAATTCGAAAAGATAAGCGGTAAGACTTGGGAGGATGCACGTAAAAAGCCTTCTCGCCAAAAAACTAAAATTGCAAAGACACTTTGCAAGATTAGACCGGATGACTATCCTTCTGAGACAATTGCGATGGACATTATTAATGATATTAAAGATGACTTTTCTATGTCTCCAAAAAGATTAATTGAAATATTCAAATCCTATATTGAAAAGGAAACCGATGATTCAGGAAAGGAGATTAGGTTATTTCTGTTAATCGATGAAATGGGACAGTTTATGGCAAGAGATGATCAAAAAATTAGTGAGCTTCAAGGGATAGCGCATCAGGTTGAGGTAACCGGGCAAGGAAAGATATGGCTTGGTGTTACTGCACAAGAAGAGTTAAAAGCCGTTGTTGAAGATGCAATTAAGTTTAATACGGAATTAGGGAAAATTGCTGACCGCTTTGGAGTGAAGATACACTTAACACCTGAGAACTTAGATACAGTTCTTTATGAACGTGTATTAAAGAAAACTTCAGAATCAAGTTCAATTTTAGAAAAAGAATATGAGGAGTATTCGGGAAAGCTTGTTTCTGTGTTACAATTTCCTGATGCTGATCGGAAGTTACCAGAGTTAACAAAAGAATACTTTGTGAAGGCGTATCCGTTTTTCCCTTATCAGTTAGGAATAATAAAAGATATTTTTGTAAAGTTTCTACAACGTACAGAATCAAATAAAAAACATGGCGGAACCAATCGTAGCATGATTAAAACAACTCAAGGAATAATAATAAACCCGGAGAATCACTTTGATGCAAGGGAAATCGGTAGTTTCGTAACGTTAGATCAGGTCTATGCTGAAGCAAGAGCTTCTGATTTTGTTCCTTCAACTGTTATTGATGCTATAAACGAAGTCGATAAAGCTGATCCGGAAAACCCTGATTTTACAAAAAAGGTGTTGAAAGTATTATATCTCCTTGATTCAATTAACTATTTACCGAAAACATTAGATAATTTAACGAAAATGCTTTTCAGTAGTATAGAACTTAATTTTCATGAACTTAAAAAAATGGTTGAATCTTCTCTTCAAAAACTCAGCAAGGCTGGTTTTGTGGAGAGAGAGGGTGAAGTATATAGTTTTCTATCACCGGAAGAGCAGAATTTCCGTCATGAAGTACTTGCGGAGCAGGAAGAAATTCGAACAAGAGATATTATGAAATATGTAAGGGATACAGTAAAAGATATATTTAACCAAAATAGAGTTTTATATAAACAAATACGTCCTTTTCCTATTAATCTGATTGCAGATGATGAAAAGTATGCCAATGGTACGGAAATTTCATTTGAAGCCCTAAGTCCGGTAATCTTATTTAATGATGAGACTCTACGTGATAAAAAGAAACGGGAATCAATTAGAGAAGAAAAACGCATTTATTGGTTATCTCATCCTAATGAAGAGATTGAAGATATGATTAAGGAATATCTAGCACGTCAATCTACAATAGGTAAACAAAGGGAAAAAGCAGATGAAGAAAGAATGTTCTTTTTACGAAAGGAAGAGCAAAAAAATCAAAATTTGGCTTTAGAAATTAAAAGGAAAACAAAGGTATCCTTTTTAGCGGGATCGTATTTATTCAGAGGAAAAGAATATGATTTACCAAACGGAGAAGAAGTTAAAACAATATTTGATTCATTAATAAGTATTGTAATTCCAACAGTTTATACGCGTTTTGACGATGCAGCAGTAAAAATTAATGTTTCACATATAGATGAAGTATTTAAACAAAATATACACTCGGCATCTGAAGTATTTAAGCAATTAAATATTTTGGATAATGAGCATCAAATAAATTCAAGTTCAAAGGTATTAAATGAAGTTTTAACAGAAATTAAGTCTCGCTATAAGCGATTTGGGGTTTGCACTGGAAGCGATATTTTGGATTACTTTCAAGGAAATCAATATGGTTGGGATAGTATGGCCATTAGATTTTTTGCTGCAGCACTGCTTCGTGGAGGTTTTATTGAACTAGAACTAAAGGGTAAATCAATCAGAAGTTATACTGAATCTGGTGTAAAAGAAATATTTGAGAAAGAACCACATTTTAAGTCATGCCAGTTCATAGAAGTTAAGAATGTTGATCCGGCAATACGTCAGCAATGCAAAAAAATATTAGAATCAGAATTTGAGGAAAACGTTTCGGCTGATACAATTCCGGAATACTATGATAAATGTATTAAAGTCTCGAACAATATTTTAATAAAAATTAGAGGTTTAATTGTTACAGCGAAGGAAAATCGGTTATCGATTATTGATCAACTACAGAAATTAGAAACAGCCTATAAGGAAATTGTTAATAAAAATCATTCTAGTGAAGTCATTATTTCTTTTGTAGATATGTATCAACAATTAAAAGATGAAATGAATTTCATGAAAAAATTTGACCACTTTGTTGAAAATGGTCAAATGGATTCAGTACAAGAAATGGTAAAGTTTATTTCAGATGTATGGTTGTCTCAACATTTTCCAAAGGGTGAGGAGCAAGAAAAAAAAGTCCAATCTATACTTAGTGAGTTATCATCAAATGGATTCATTGATAATTGGGTAAACATTCAAGGTGATTTTCTAAATATCAAAAGTTATTATGAAAAGCATTATAAAGAGCTTCATTCTAGAGTTATGAATAAAATTGAAAATATAATGAATGAAATTGAGCAATTTCCCAAATTTGATTCATTTGATGTGTTTCAACAGAGAGAAATTCTAAATCCATTAAGTAAGCATTATGAGAAGGAAGTTCGACAGAACCGTCGTAATTATGATTACTTAGAACAATTAGAACACGCATTACCAAGCTATAAACAGAATTCTATTGGAATCTATGGTGAGTATCTTGAAAAATTACGACAGCCTACTAATTTAACATCAGATGATGATGATAATAATCGTGTAGTAAAGAAACCTACTTTTAAACAGGTTGAAATTAGAGACATTATGAAAATGAGGAAAATCTCTTCGGAAGAAGAAATTCAGGACTATTTAAAATCATTAGAAGAGAAACTGAAGGAAGAATTGAAGCGTGTTGACTATTTCTTCTTATCTTAATTGAGATAGGAAAGGGTTGGTAAAATGAAACCAGAACAAAAAAAGGCAATCAATCGTACCATATTAAAATGTAGGGGTATTTTAGAAAGTGATATAGAAAATCGCCTTGTTACTTATGGTATTCTACTAGACGAACCTTGGATTGAAAAAGATAAATTATCACTTTCAGATGAAGAGGAGCAAATCTATAAGGACCTTCGTGATGCTATTTCTAAGGAGATGAAGGGTGGGCTTTCTGAAAGGGAGGCCCTTATCTCCTATATTCGTGAGGTTACTTATACATATTTAAATCGTATAGCCGCTCTCCGTGTTATGGAGGTTAGAGGGCTAATGGAAGAAGTACTTATTCAAAGGGAAGAATACAGTAATCGTTCATATGGACATCGGAACTTTTTTGAGGTTGCACGTGAATTTTGCAAGTCTCAATCAGACGAGGGGTTGTCTTATTTTATTTCTTTGATATTCAATGAAATTTCGTCCGATATAGGACTTTTATTTAATACGGAAGATGAATATTCAATAATTGGGCCAAGTAACCAAGCATTATTGGAAATCATTCATCAATTAACTACTGAAATTGATGAAGAGTCATGGAAACAAGATGAGATAATTGGTTGGATTTATCAATATTTCAATGAAGAAGAAAAAGATGATGTTTTTGACCGTCTATATAATAAAAAAGAGAAGATTAAAAGTATTGATTTACCGGCAGCGACCCAATTATTTACTCCTGATTGGATTGTTGACTGGATTATAAACAACTCATTAGGGAAATTACGTAAAGAAATAATAAATGGTGAAAGAGAGCATAAAAAGCTTGAGGAAATTAAACTATTAGACCCCGCATGTGGTAGTGGTCACTTTCTTATCAAGGCATATGATTTATTCTATAAATACTATGTTGAAGAAGGTTATCCAAAAGAAAAAATTCCGTTTTTAATATTAAGTAATAATCTTCATGGGATAGATATTGATGCTAGAGCAATTCAGCTCACAGCACTAATATTGTATATAAAAGTAAGGGTATCATTAAAAGAAGCGGGAATAAATGAAATAAAAGAAAATCACATTACAGTAAATCTTGTATGTGCCGATGCAGTTCTATTAAATGGCGATCGTTTGGCTAAAATGAGAAAACAATTTGAAAATAATCCTACAGTTCTTCAAATGATTGAAATTATTTATGATGAGTTTACTGATACACGTTTAAAGGGTAGTCTAATACAGCCTGAAAAGAGGTTGCTCCCTTTAATTGAAGAATATAAGTTGAAGAAACAAAAAGGATTAAAAGGAAAGAAAGCAAATGAAGATTTAGGGCTATTCGAGGGGCTTGATGAATTTAGTGAAGAACAAGAAATGTCAGTTCTTTCTAATAGTGAAAAAGAATTATTTCAGTATTTGGAGCAAATTTATACTCAGGCTACAAAAGCTAATGATATTAACAATCAGTTATTTGCAAATGAGGCTAAAAAGTCCCTTTCCTTACTAAATATCTTTATGACTAAATACGATGTTGTAGTTACTAACCCACCTTATATGGGTAAAAAGAATATGAATAGTAGTTTGATTAAATTTTTTAATGAGAATTATAAAGGGTTTGATGAGGATTTATACTCAGTTTTTATGAGGAGATGTCTTGATTTTTTATCACCTGAAGGTCTGCTATATATGATAACTCAACATACATTTATGTATATTAAATCATTTGTAAAGTTGAGGCAATATATTCTTGAAAATCATTACATAGAAAAAATCGTATCACTTGGTACAAGAACTTTTGACGATATATCAGGGGAAAAGGTTAATTCTGTAATTATAGGTATAAAAAATACAAAAGCAAATAGAGATTCTACTTTTATCCGCTTAGTCGATCTTAAAAATGTAGAGGAGAAAAAGAAAAGATTATATGAAGTTTCCAGAAATCCATCTGAATTTTTAGGGAGAAACTTTTTTAAGAAAAACCAAAATTCCTTTTATAATATTGAAGGTTATCCATTTATATACCAATTAAAGGACAAAGTTGTAGAATTATTTAAAGTGAAAGATAACTTAGGAAACTTAGGCTTGTCAAAAATAGGATTCCAAACAGGAGAAGATAAAAAATATCTCTTTAGGTTTTGGGAAGTTGATTTTAATAATGGAAATTGGGCTTGGTATACGAAGTCGGAGAACTTTGCTAACTTTGAAAACAAGTATTATAATTTCACTTCGCTAGTGATTAAGTGGGATCAAAAAACGCAAAATGAATTATCAAAGTCTAGTAAAGCTCGGACGAATTACCTCTCTAGCTATTTTACAACTGGAGAAAAACAATTTATCTTTAGAGATGCGCTTACATTTACGCTTTGGGGTGCTAAAGACTTTGAAGCGAGAAAATTACCAGAAGACAGTATTTTTGATGTAGCTGGGTCTTGTATCTTTTTACCAGAAGAATACTTTTATTATGTATTAGGGTTTCTGAATTGTACAATCGGAAACTACTTAATGAATACCCTAAATCCAACTTTTAATTACCAAAAATGGGATTTAGATAGATTACCTATAGTGCTAAGTGATCAAAATAATATTGATAAGATTAATGAGTTGGTTAAAGAAAGTATAGCTATTAGAATGAAAATCACTGAAAGCATTGAGATAAACCCAGATTTTAATGGTCCATTACTATATCGATTTAATAAAGATAATTTAAAATTGAGTTATTTAAATGCATTCAAGGAGATGGGTTCTAAACTAATTCGATTAAATAATATTAAGGAAGAATTAGATGAGATATTTTTAAAAATTTATGACTTGGATAAGCAGGATGTAATTCTAAACTATGATGAGGCTTTCACACAAGAAATTGACTTCATTTCAAACATTATGTATGGAGCATATCATGCCTTGATGATGGCCGGATTTAATTTCTTCGAGTCCTGGAACAAAAAACATAAACGCTGGCCAACAGGAAGGGCCATGACAGTGGTGTCTATCGTCATCACTTTCCATGTCGTGTGTTTCGGTTTCTATCTGTTTTCCGGCAGACCATTTCAATAAAAGGGGAATATAAATATGGATTTTAAAGAGAAAGTATTAGAAGTTATTGCAGAAGTTTGTGAAGATGATGTGGTGAAAGAAGAGCATGATTTGGATATATTTGAAGCAGGATTGATTGATTCATTCGCGACCGTGGAATTACTTGTTCAATTTGAGGAGCAGCTTGCTATTAATGTACCAATTACAGAGTTCGACCGAGAGACATGGAATACACCAAATGCTATCGTTGATCGTCTGAATGAGCTGAGATAATGAAGAAGAAGTATTTGTTTGGACCGATCATTCTGGCATTGGTCCTGTTTGCCGGGGTCGTATTCGTACCTGTATCATGGCTGGCTAAGTTAGTTCCAGCAGACCGTTTGGCGGAATCGGCTATCAGCTTGGAGCCGAATATGTTCCAGGGAACCTATTTGCAAAGTGAAATGCTCCGTAATTCAGAGTATGTTCCAATCTATGGTTCCTCCGAATTGTCACGCTGGGATCCATTCCATCCATCGAATTATTTCGAAACGAATGATGCTGCCTTTACACCCTACTTGGTAGGAAAAGGCGGAATGACCTCGATTATTCATGATTTAAACTTTGCAACACATGCCAATCAATTGAAGAACAAGAAGATGGTCATTATCGTATCGCCACAATGGTTTGTAAAGCATGGTACAGACGAACAGCATTTTGCACCAAACTATTCCTCACTCCAGGCGTACCAGCTTCCTTACAATGAGGAAGTGGACGAAGAGGTGAAGCGAAAGCTGATGCAACGCCTGATGACGTATGAGGCAGTTAAGAACGACACCATACTTTATCAGCTTTATGATGCATATTTGAATGACAATAAGATTATGTTTAATATCTTGTCCGTGCCTGCAGAGGCATATATATCCATACTGAAGAAAAAGGATCTATATTTCACTATTATGAAGGATAAACCAACGAATCGACATCAGTCAGATGAAGTGAAGGGCAAGACATGGGAGGAGCTACGGGAACAAGCGGATGCTTATGGCGAGAAGCGGACACAGCATTCCCAATTTTACATTGAAGACAGCGTGTATAAGCGTAAGAAGGAGTATATCAAGGGAATGGAAGGAAAGAATAAAACCCATTCCTATGCCGAATCACTGGAGTACGATGATTTCCAACTGATGTTGGATATTCTGAAGGAAGCAGGTGCTGAACCGCTATTTGTCATTATCCCTGTAAATGGGGCGTATTATGACTACACAGGCTTCCCGGAAAAGGGACGGCAAGACTATTACAAGCGAATAAAGAAACAGATTCGTGATAGCGGCTTTTCTTACGCCGATTATTCCGACCATGAATATGATCCGTATTTTATGCGTGACACGATTCATATTGGTTGGAAAGGCTGGGTTTATTTAGATGAGGATATCCAGAAGTTTGTAGAAAAACAATAGTAGGTGGGAGCGCTTTGTGTGATGGGCAGTCACACGTTCTCAAGCATTGGGGTATAAGATAGAAAAGGGCTGTGGCAGAGGGGGATAAAAACCCACTGCCACAGCCCTTTTCCTTTTATCATGGAGGCTTATTTCGTATTCGTAAACCCGCCATCAATACGGATTACTTCACCATTAATATATTCTGCTTTAGAAGTAAGTAAGAAAGTAACAAGCTCAGCCACTTCTTCAGGCGTTCCTAGACGTTTCTGTGGAATTCCACCTGTTGCATTTTCCTTCATTTTCGGATTTGCTTCGTAGAACTCTTTTACCATTGGTGTTTCAGTAGGTCCTGGAGCAATAGCATTAACGCGCAAGCCATCTTTTGCATATTCTGCTACCATACTCTTCGTTAGCCCAACAATTCCGTGTTTTGTAGCGGAATAGGTAACAACAGAGTCTTGTCCAATAACACCTGCACTAGAAGCGGTGTTCACAATGGAGCCTCCGCCATTTTCTAACATTGCCTTCGCTACATAATGTACACCGTAAAAGGCACCCATTAAGTTAATGCCAACGATATTATCAATTTCTTCAATAGAGGTATCTAAGAAATATTTTCCGCTACCTGATATTCCAGCATTGTTAAAGAAATAATCAATTTTACCGAAGTGTTCCAGTGTTTGATCGACATAATGTTTTACGTCTTCTTTTTTGGATACATCCGCTTTAATGAAAATGGCATCTACGTTATGTTTTTTCACTAATTCTACTGTTTCATTTCCACCTTGTTCATTAACATCTACTACCGCAATACTAATTCCTTCCTGTGCCAATCGGACAGCTGTTGATTGACCTAATCCACTACCTGCACCAGTAATAATTGCAACGTTACTCATCTATGAAAACTTCCTATATAATCAATTGGTAAACCAATTTTTCATCGGGTTCATTTCCACCGTATTACCTGTTAGCTTTACCATTGTATAACCAACTATGCGTCTAGCAAGCGTATATAGTCGAAAAATGGATCCGTACTTCAAGGGTAGAACTAATATTTCAATAGGTCAACTATAGTAAACTGTTACTTCTTTTCTGAGAATTTCTAAAAAATTGATTGGAAGTATGGAGCGGCTCAATAGATAACGTTCACCTGAAGTTCGTTTCTTTAGAATATCAGCGAAATAGAGAAGGCATGTTTCCGGAAATGGTACGTATACACACTTCCCTCTCCAAACAGATAATTTGTATTCTTTAAAAGCGAGTATTATAATTTCCAACACAATGGAATGCATTTCATTATCCAAAACTTGTTATGGAGGGAAATGTGACATGACAAGAAATGCTCGATTCAGCCTATCGCCGGATAGGATAATGAAGAATGTGGGAAAACGCTAGTGCGAGCATTTTCCTACAGTTGTACAACCTTGGACGTTCTGAAGGCTATTGCGATTCGATTGGCTAGGTGTAAGTTATATGTGTTTTATTGGTTAACTTATCAATACTAAAGAGGAAAAGCTTGCCCGGATAAGCGGTGCAAAAAGCCATTGGCCATGTTTAAACGCTCAACGCAAGGTCAGTTTAACTAAACATAGAAGGAGAGATTCTTTTCATGAAGGATTTATTTACCCCCTATCAAATAAAGAACTTAGAATTAAAAAACCGTGTCGTCATGCCACCTATGTGTCAATATTCCGTTACGAAAAAGGATGGAATTGCGAATGATTGGCATTATGTTCACTATGTTAGCCGTGCTATTGGTGGAGCGGGGCTAATCATTATTGAAATGACGGATGTGGAGCCAGACGGCCGTATTACAGATTATGATCTCGGATTATGGTCAGATGAACAAATCCCAGCAATCAAACGAATTGTGGATGCTTGTCATCAACATGGTGCCAAAGTGGCTATTCAAATTGCCCATGCGGGACGTAAAGCAGAGGATGCAGCGGTTCCTGTTGCACCATCACCAATTCCATTTGATGAAAATTCCAAAACTCCGAGGGAACTGACAACAGAAGAAATTAAAGAAATGGTTGAGAAATTCCGATTAGCAACAGAACGCGCGGTAAAAGCTGGTGTCGATGCAATTGAAATTCATGGAGCACATGGTTACTTAATCCACCAGTTCCAATCCCCATTTACTAATAAACGTACAGATGAATATGGACAAGATCTAACTAAGTTTGGTAAGGAAGTTATCCAAGCAGCGAAAAGTGTCATGCCTAGTGAGATGCCACTAATTTTGCGTGTCTCTGCGGTTGAGTATGTGGATAACGGCTACGGATTGAAGGAAAGTGTCGCATTCTCGAAGGTCTATCAAGAAGCTGGCGTTGATATGTTCCATGTTAGTGCTGGTGGAGAAGGACAAATTGCTGCTCACGGAAGACCAGGCACGCATGCTGCCTACCAAGTACCTTTCGCTAGAGAAATAAAAGAAAAACTAAATGTCCCAGTTATTGCGGTTGGAAGACTGGATGAACCAGCACTCGCCAACGCAGTGATTGGAAATGAGGAAGCAGACCTTGTCGCGGTAGGTAGAGGAATGCTACGTAATCCATACTGGACACTAGAAGCGGCAGCTACATTAAATAAGAAAAACACCGTTCCTACCCAATACTCACCAGCCTTTCCATCAAGATCATAAAGGAAACGGATAGTTTTAACGAAAGGGTATATATTAATTTTGAATTATAAGGAGGAATATAGCATGGCAAAAAAAGTATTGATGGTTGTGACAAATCATACAACAATTACAGATGATCACAAAACAGGTCTATGGCTAGAGGAATTCGCTGTACCTTACCTCGTTTTCAAAGAAAAAGGCTACGAGGTACAAGTGACCAGCATAAGTGGTGGTGAAGTTGCGCTAGATCCAAACAGTATTGAAGAGAAGCCAGAGTGGAAAGATGCTGAAGCCGAGCTAAAAAATACCGAAAAACTAACGAAAGACCATGCACACGGATATGACGCTATTTTCCTACCAGGTGGACATGGTACGATGTTTGATTTTCCAAATAGCGAAACACTTCTTTATGTATTGCAGGAGTTTGCGGAAGAAGATAAAATCATCTCCGCTGTTTGCCACGGACCTGCGGGATTGGTCAATGCAACCTACAAAGATGGTACACCAATCGTGAAAGGCAAGAAGGTTACCGCCTTTACTGATGAGGAAGAGGTTGAAATGGAGCTTGATGTTCACATGCCTTTCCTTTTAGAAACAAAATTACGAGAGAACGGTGCCGATTTCGTTGCTTCTGAAAAATGGACTGACCACTCCATCCGAGATGGCAAACTAGTGACTGGGCAAAATCCGCAGTCTAGCAGAAGTACAGCGGAGAAAGTGGTAGAGGCGTTAGAAGAATAGGATAGTGGATTGATGAAGGATACTTCCGAGCGTTTGGCTTGGGGGTATCCTTTTTGGTTTGAGGCAGTTGGGGTGTAAGCTTCCTCTGTAGGATGCTCAGGAGGGAATTCACCTGAACATCCGTATCACACTGGACTTACTTACACCTACATACTGAAGGACCCCTGAGTATATGGACGTGTTGCCATTGGCGTCTAGTAATCTCAGGGGATTTTTATTTTTAAAAGAAATAATCTGCTTCCTACTATCGGCTATCAAACTCTCAATAAACACGTCATATCAATTACTCCATAACAACCACCTAAGCTATAATACAAGAGTAATACATACAAACATGAAAGCTTCTCAAGTAGGTAGGCTTAATTATGAAAAAATAGGGTATTAACAAAAGGGAACTATTACTCTATTAATTTATTTTCGTACTGTTTCCTACTATGGAGCAATCAAACTAAGCAGAAAAGGAGTTTAATCATACGTATGTTCATTCTAATCTTAATCAGTACACTGCTAGTATATGGAGGACTCGTTTACTATATTGGCTGGAGGGGCTATCGCTTTCTTCAACCAGAATCATCAAGCAAACGATTTAAGATCATTTACAGCCTAGTCGTCATAGTAGTAGCAAGTTCGTTTTTCTTTGGGATGATGTCTGGAAGCACCTTTTTACAAATGGTTGGCGCATATTGGATGGCATGCTTCTACTTGCTGTTACTATTAGTGCCGCTTGCTCACATTACTGTTATTCTCTTGCGTCGTACGCGACTACCAAGGCATAAAACACAGAGATGGGCAGGGGTCGTGACACTCGTCTTAATGGTATCCTTCTTGGGATATGGCATATTTAACGCTTATAGTCCAGTCGTAAAAAGCTATGAGATTAAGATCGATAAAGGTGATTCCTCTCTTGATAGTCTTTCAATCGCCATGGCAGCAGATACCCATTTTGGACTATTGTCAGGTAAAGGTCATGCAGAGCGCTTTGTAAAGGAAATGAACAACCTAAATGCAGACATCATCCTCTTGCCGGGCGACATCATTGATGACGACCTGAAAATCTTCCTGGATCATAATATAGGTCAAATACTGTCCGAGCTCCATGCACCATATGGCGTCTATGCATCACTTGGGAATCATGACAAGCATGAGGGGACTATGCAGGAAATCATTGATGCGTTAGAGAACAGTGGAATCCAAGTATTGTATGATGAGACAGAGGAAATTGCAGGGCAATTTACGTTAATTGGACGGAAGGACAAAATCGATCCAAACAGGCTTCCTTTAGAGCAATTAATGGATGGAGTAGACCCTAACTTACCAGCTATTCTAATTGATCATCAACCATATGAATTGGATATCGCACAGCAGGAAGGGATTGACCTCATGATCTCTGGTCACACACACCGAGGACAAGTATTCCCAGGCAGCCTTATTACAGATGCCATTTATGAAAATGATTACGGCTACTTGCAGAAGGGACAGCTGCATTCTATTGTGACATCAGGCTTTGGTTTTTGGGGACCGCCAATACGTATTGGTACACGCTCTGAGCTCGTGAAAATCGATATTACGTTTGAGTAAATACATATCGATATAGGATTAATTTTGATATAATATTTAGATAAATAAAAAAACAATGCCGTTAGAGTGTGCTGGCATAGCAATGGGGGAATATACATGTTTCAATTTCCAAAGCCTAGTATCGAGAGCTTTTTCAGAACGATAAATATTGTTGATTTTGATGTGAATGCGACAGAGGAGGAAGTTCTTTTCTCCTCCAATTTAAATGGCTATTACAATGTATGGGCCATGAGACTTGATGAGAGGTACCCTTACCAGCTAACAACTGCCAATCAAATGAGTTCCTTTGTAAAATATACACCCGCGGGTAACTACTTCTTAACTGGTTACGATACAGATGGAGATGAAAACTATCACATCTATGCAGTCAAAAGCAGTGGAGGAGAACCAGTCGCAGTGCTAAAAGCTGAAGGGGAAAAGTTTTACTATGGTGATTTGGCGGAAAATGGCCAACATCTCTATTACATAACGAGCGTAGACAATCCCAACTTTTTAAATATAGGCCGAGTAAATCTGGAGACAGGTGACAAGGAGATTTTGATACAGGGGGAAAACGGGCCAAGTTATCTGTATTCCGTTAGTCCGGATGAATCGAGCTTTGCGTTCTCAAAAGAGCTAGGAAATACAAGCTCCTTCGGCTATCTTGCTAAGAGTCAGGAGATAATCCCACTTACCCCTTCACAGGAAAAGCCGCATCGAGTTCGTCAAGTGAAATATCTAACGGATGATCAGGTGTTACTTTTAACCAATTATGAAAGTGAATATTACTATTTAGCTAGCTTTGAGATTTGCACGAGGACATTTACGAAGCTAGTAGCGTTCGATGGCTACGAATTATCGAATTTAACCGTTGACCGGGAGCGAAATCGGGTCTACTTTGTCGCAGAGCGTGGTGTAGAGGACCGTTTATATAGGTTCGACTTAGCTACAAATGAAGCTACTTTACTCGATAAGCCATTTGATATGGTCAATAAAATCAAGATTGGAAAAAGTGGCGCCATCTATGCACTAGGTAGGTCAACAACCTTCCCAGCAAACTTATTCCAGTATACCGATACAAGCGGCTTGGAGCAGATAACCCAGCACCGAATCATCGGGGTGGATAATGAAGCATTAACAGAGCCTGAGGTGCTTACCTATGATAGCTTTGATGGATTAAAAATCGAAGCACTCTACTTTTCACCGAATCCGGAGCTGGATAATGGACATACCATTCTATGGCCACATGGTGGACCACAGCATGCGGTGAGAAAAACCTTTACACCACTCTTCCAATATTTATGCTCCCAAGGGTTCAGCGTATTCGCGCCGAACTTCCGTGGTAGCACTGGCTATGGGGAGAGCTTTATGAGATTAGTAAATAAAGACTGGGGAGGCGGACCACGCCTGGATATCATCGCCGGTATGGACTGGCTAGACCAACAAGGGAAATCTAGTTCGGATAAATGGTTCTGTATTGGTGGAAGCTATGGTGGATATATGACCTTACTTCTTCACGGTCGCCATGCAGATCGGTTTAAGGCATTTGTCGATATCTTTGGCCCAAGTAATTTATTTACAACCATTGAGACAGCCCCAGAACATTGGAAGGAAGCGGATAGAGAGTTAATTGGTGATGTCAACGAGGACCGGGAGAAATTAATAGAAGACTCGCCAATGACTTATATTGACCAGATGACCAAGCCCATGCTAGTCATACAAGGTGCCAATGACCCACGCGTTGTAAAGGTAGAATCCGATGTAATCGTCGATGCTATGAAAAAAAGAGGCCAAGACGTCGAATACCTCGTACTCGAAGACGAGGGCCATGGCTTTTCTAAAACAGAAAACGCCTTAAAGGTTTATTCGTTAATGGTGAGCTTTTTGCGGAAGTATGTGTAGGGTGGCATAATGAATTTCCCTAGAAGAGGCTGGGACAAAACGAAAACAAAGGTAATAAAAAACGAACAATCACCACATTAGCCCCGGAAATATACGGAGACTCCTGTGGGAGGCTCATCAGCAGCCCGCGGAAAAGCGTAGAATATTTCTGGGGCTGGTTTGATGCGCTAGCTTTCATGTTCGGTTTATCCTATGTTAGAAATAGTTTTGCCCCAGCCTCTTTCTTTCTTTCTTTCTGTCCCCAATAGAAGCTGCTGATTATGCGGGTATGCTACGCGCGAGATTTTACCAAATCCTGAAAAAGGTGCCCCAAATCCTGAAGAATATGTCAACTAGGCGGCCACGTTATATTTATCTGCTGTATTAGCGGGTAGAGGACTCTACCAAGCGTTACTCTCCACCAATTAACGAAATCGGTTTCTGCAAGCTCCAGCCATTAATTATCTAAACTTTACTGCTTTTATTAAAAATCCCTAAAAAAACATGTTGATTTTTAAAAAAGTAACCACTATAATTCTTTGTAAGCGGTTACTTACTAATTTTTTTGAAATTTAAAGAAACCGGTTTCCTTAATCGTGTATAGGAGGTGTCCATTTCTAAAGTGAATCAAGAGAGTTTTACAAACTATTAAATTAATTATAGGGGGTTATATCGTTGAAAAGTTTTAAACATATTGCTGTTCTTGGATTATTAGCTTTGCTTGTGGTTTCTTTAGTGGCTTGTAGTGGTGATGGTGATAAAGAGGCAAGTGGTGATAAGAATAGTAATTCGAACGAGGAAATTACGCTAGACTTCTGGACGTTTGGTGCAACTGGTTATGAGGATTTGGCAAAAGAATACGAGGATCAAAACCCAAATATTAAAATTAAAGTGAAATCATCGGAAACGGCAGATCATCATGATGCACTCTTTACCTCATTATCTGCTGGAAGTGGTGCACCGGATATTGCGATGCTAGAAATTGATCAATTCGATCGTTTTAAAGTTGCCCAGGATCGTTTCGAGAACTTATATGACCTTGGTGCGAATGATGTGAAGGATCAGTACTTAGATTGGAAATGGAAAAGTGGAGAGAATGTGGATGGCGATTTCTTGTTTGGCCTTCCAACCGATATCGGGCCGAAAGCATTATACTATCGAACCGATTTATTTGAGCAAGCAGGACTACCAACAGACCCAGAAGAGGTGGAAGCTTTAATTAACTCACCTAAGGAGTTTGAAGAGGCTGGGTTAAAGGTAAAAGAAGCAACGGGAATGCCTTTTGTGGATAGTATCGAAATGGCCTTTAGAGCGTATTTAGATGCAGCAGAAACAGCTTACTTAACGCCAGATAATGAATTGAATCTTGGAGCAGATAGTGAAGTGAAAAAGGCATATGACTATGCGGTTCATCTGAATGACCTAGGAATAGTTGGTAAATATGAAATGTGGAGCCCAGAGTGGGCAAATGCGGTGAACAAGGGTGAATTCGCTGCGGAACTAGGTGCAGGCTGGTTGAAAGGCTGGATGGAAGGAAATGCACCGGAAGCGGTTGGAAAATGGAAGGTAGCGACATTACCTACTGAGTTCGCTGCAAACTGGGGTGGATCATATATCGCAATCCCAAGTGAAACTAAGCATGCACAAGCGGCATATGATTTTATTGAATGGCTTGTTTCACCAGAAAATCAATTAAAATCATTCCAAAGCCATGGACTATTCCCTTCTGCTCATTCAGTCTATGAGATGGAAGAATTCACATCGAATGAAGATGAATTCTTTGGCTCTCAGGCAACAGCTCCAGTATTTGCTAAGGCTGCCCAAGACATTACAGGGATTGGATACAAAGGGGAAAAATACTTCCCTGTTCATAACGAAATCTTAAATGCACTGAAAAATGTGCAAAACAATAATGCAGACCCAGAGAAAGAGTGGGAAGCAGCTGTAAAACGTGCTGAGGATTTAATGAAACGTTAATCTATTAAACTCTGAAGACTATAATATTGAACGAAACAAATAGTGATGGTCGGCTTACCGAGACAAGCCTTTTGCCAAACAGGGATGGAAGAAGTAAGCCGGCCACTTTTTTACAAGACCCAGAAAAAACGACGTTAGGAACGCCTAAAGGCACGGTACTATTTTGAAATGGAAAAGAGGCGTGAACATGAATTCTGCCAGTAAGAAAGAAGCTATAGGGAAAAAGAAGAAATATAGGTCTGAAGAAAAGAAGGACATGATTTCGGGTTATTTGTATATAGCGCCTTTCTTTATTATTTTTGCACTTATTGGTCTATATCCTGCGCTTTTTAGCTTTTACTTAGCTTTTCAGAAGTGGAATGGCTTAAGTCCAATGACCTTTAATGGGTTAGCTAATTTTGAGCTCGTACTGACTGATCCGCTGTTTTGGAAATCGGTTTACAACACGATTATCATGGGGATTATGGGAACGGCTCCACAATTAGTTGTCGGACTTATTCTAGCCTATTTATTAAATTTGGCATTTCTTAAGTTTAAGAGCTTCTTCCGAGTAACGATATTTATGCCATATTTAACCTCAATGGTTGCCGTGGCACTTATATTTAGTGTGCTATTCAGTAATCATGATTCATCTTTTGCTAATTATGTGTTAACGAATCTTTTTGGACTTGACCCGGTCTCTTGGGCTGCCTCTGAATGGGGAACCAAGATTGCCATATCGCTTATGGTGTTTTGGAGATGGGTTGGATATAACACAATCATTTATTTAGCCGGGATTCAAAGTATACCGAATGACTTATATGAAGCGGCAACTGTGGATGGTGCTAATAAGTTTCAGCAGCTTTGGTATATTACGATTCCGATGATGAAGCCTTTTATTATCTTGACTGTATTTACATCAACCGTTGGCGCGATGCAGTTATTCTCTGAACCAACTGTATTCTTAGGGGCTGATGCTTTCACAAGGGATGAAGCGATGACAATTGTTATGTACTTATATCGTGATGCCTTTAGATTACAGTCCTTTGGAACGGCATCTGCAACAGCGATTATTCTGTTAGTTATCATCACGATATTTGCTGTCATTAATTTAAGATTGACGCAAGGATTTGGAAGGAAAAAGCGAGGTGTTCAAAAATGAGTAATCGCATAAACAAAAGTCGCAAAAAGCTATCGTTCAGTAAACTATCTATTTACTCATTTTTATTCATTGCTTCCATCCTTTCTCTTTTTCCTTTTTATTGGATGTTTGTTATGGCGACACGGCCAAGTGCTGCCTACAATTCTATACCACCAACCCTTACACCAGGAGATATGCTAGTTGAAAACTTTAAAAAGGTATTAAATCAAATTGATTTCTTCGGTGGGATGTGGAATTCCTTTGTATTGTGTGCAGTTGTTACGATTGTGGTTCTCTTTATTAGCTCTCTAGCCGGCTTTGCTTTTGCCAAGTTTAAGTTCCCAGGGAAGAATATTCTGTTTGTCGCGATTTTAGTAACGATGATTATTCCGCCACAGCTAGGGTTAATTCCGCAATACTTTTTAATTTCGAATGCAGGACTTCTGGATACTTTACCAGGGGTCATGATTTTGTTCTTTTTAAATCCGTTAGGGATATTCTTGATGCGCCAATATATTTCAGGAGCAGTTCCGGATGAACTAATCGAGGCTGCGAAATTAGATGGATGCTCGAATTTCCGCATTTACTGGAGAATTGTCCTACCGATTATCCTACCAGCATTTGCAACGCTTGGAATCATTGTCTTTACGGCGGTTTGGGGAGAATTTTTATGGCAGTTTACGATTTTAAGAGACCCAGACATGTATACGATTCAAGTGGCATTAGCACAATTAAGCAATACGAATAATGTGGACTTCGGAATGATTATGTCTGGCGTATTCTGGGCGACTGTTCCGTTACTAGTCATTTTCTTACTATTTAACCGATTATTTATTTCTAGTATTACGGAAGGATCGGTAAAATAATTTATTTTTCCTGCCTGGCTATTGTATCACTCTATGACTCTTAGTAATCTAGCAGTAGGAAATATATATCAAGGAATTAGAGGAGATTATACGATGGGGTTAACGATAAAAGACATTGCACAAATGGCAGGGGTTTCACAGGCAACTGTTTCAAAAGTAATCAATAATTATAAGGGAATAAGTGAGGAAACGAAGAATAAGGTCATGACCGTAATTAATGAAATGGGCTATGCACCTAATTTTTCAGCAAGGTCACTAGCAACGAAAAAATCAAACCTCATCGGTCTCATCTATGCCGGTAGGATTAATGTGGATATGACACACCCATATTTCAATGAGGTAATTTCAACCTTTAAGAAAAATATTGGCTTATTAGGGTATGACATCTTGATGTTTTCTAATGAGCATTTTCTACAGGATGAGGGAAGTTATTTAGCAAGGTGCAAGCATTTTAACGTAGACGGCTGTTTGATTATTGCTGGTGAGAAGGTCGAGGATGCTACGTTTGAGCTTGCGGAAAGTGGATTCCCTTGTATCGGTATAGATATCGAATTAAAAGGGCCTAATGCGAGCTATGTCATGACGGATAATGTGAGCTTATCAAGGAAAGTGGTGGAACACTTTTATTTGAATTCCCATCGGAAAATTGGTTTTATCGGTGGAATGCGTGAATCGGTCATTTCAAATTTAAGGTTAAAAGGGTTCAAGAATGCGATGCAGCAGTTCGACCTTGAGCTACGAGATGAATGGATTCAATACGGAGATTTCCAGGAAGAGAGTGGCTATCTCTCTATGAAGCGAATGCTTGAATTAGATGATGTCCCCGAAGCCGTTTTCGCTGCTTCAGACTTAATGGCATTAGGTGCATTACGGGCGGTTAAAGAGGCCGGATTACAAGTTCCAAATGACATCCGAGTTGTTGGGTGTGATGATATTCCAGCATGCCGTTATAGTAACCCGAAACTGACCACGGTAAAACAGGATAAGGAAAAGATCGGTAAATTATCAGCTTATATGTTAAATGATTTAATTGAGGGGCAATCGAAAATAAAGCCAGTGTTTACAGACTCTGAACTTATTGTCAGGGAGTCATGTGGAGCGGATAAAACCTTCTGGTAATATTACATCGATTTATTCTCGGAAAGTGTATAAAAACAATAGCAACTAGAATCTTGTATGGGGTGTTAGGAGGTTTTTTGGTGAACTATTATGCAGTTTTTGATGTGGGTGGTTCCGCAATCAAGTATTCCCTTATGGATGAGGCTGGGTCTTTTATAGAAAAATCCTCTATTCCAACACCGAAGGACGGTATAGACGCTTTTGTAAATATTATAGATTCCGTGGTGAAGGAATTTCAGACAAAACAGGTTCTAAGTGGTATCGCCTTAAGTATGCCAGGAGCGGTAGACGTAGAAACTGGATTCATTAAAGGGATAACCGCTCTTCCCTATATTCATGGTCCGAATATCAAACAACTCATCCAAGAACGAACAGGGCTTGTGGTTGAGCTGGAAAATGATGCGAATTGTGCCGGTTTGGCAGAAGGCTGGATTGGTGCTGCTAAAGGGATTAATGACTACATTTGTATCGTGATCGGTACGGGAATTGGTGGGGCACTTGTTTTAGATAAGAAGATCCGCCATGGTAGCAATCTTTTCGGTGGTGAATTCGGCTATATGATTCTTGAGGATTATTTGGACCAGCCGATTGGGGAAACATGGAGCTCACTTGCTGCAACTGGGGGCTTAGTGATGCAGGTTGCAAAACGCAAAGACATCGACCCTAACACGCTTGATGGGATAGCGGTGTTTAAAATGGCGGATGAGGGTGACCTAGAAGTACAGGATGAAATCGAAAAATTCATCAAGCGCTTAGCGGTAGGGATATACAATTTACAGTACATGATTGACCCAGAGAAAATATTAATCGGTGGAGCAATCAGTAAACGGGATGGGCTAATTGATAAGATCAATGAAAAGCTTAAGGTAATGAAACCGAATGATGAATGTTTAGATATTAGGGTGCATCCATGCCAATTTGGCAATGACTCTAATTTAATTGGGGCGCTCTATCACTTCTTACAACGGGCGAATTTATAGATAGTAGGAGCTGGGTATACATTGACGTTTACTTAGTCTCCATGTATAGCAAATTAAATTGAAGGAGGGAATATGATGATACATAAGAATTTAGAAGCCTTTCCTAGTCAGTTCCTATGGGGATCGGCTTCTTCTGCTTATCAGATTGAAGGAGCATGGGATGAAGATGGAAAGGGACCTTCCAACTGGGATCAATTTGTCCGAATTCCAGGGAAAACCTTTAAAGGAACAACTGGTGATACAGCAGTCGATCATTACCATCGTTATAAAGAGGATATTCGTTTGATGGCTGAGATGGGATTGAAGGCATATCGCTTTTCCGTTTCATGGGCTCGAATCTTTCCTAATGGGAAAGGAGAAGTCAATGAAAAGGGCATCCAATTTTATAGTAATCTAATCGACGAGTTAATTAAGCATCGTATAGAGCCGATTTTAACCATCTATCATTGGGATTTACCACAGGCACTGCAAGATGAATATGGTGGCTGGGAATCTCGCGAGATTATTCGGGACTTTACCAATTATGCGGTTACATTGTATAAGCATTTTGGTGACCGGGTGAAATATTGGGTGAGCTTGAATGAACAAAATATCTTCACCAATTTTGGATACAGAACGGCTCTACATCCCCCAGGAGTAAAGGATGAGCAGCTTTTCCATCAAGTCAATCATCATGCGAATTTGGCAAATGCCAGTGCGATTAAGGAATTCCGCAACTATGTACCAGACGGAAAGATTGGCCCTAGCTTTGCCTACTCCCCTTCGTATCCAGCATCTGCTAAGCCTGAGGATATCGTTGCTGCGGAAAATGCAGAAGAGTTAAATGCACATTGGTGGATGGATGTTTATGCATGGGGAACATACCCTCAGGTGGCATGGCGTTACTTAGAAAGAAAGGGCTTGGCACCAACTATTGAAGACGGTGACCTTGAATTACTAAAAGAGGGTAAGCCGGATTTTATGGGATTAAACTATTACCAAACGACTACCTTTGAGAAGAACCCGTTAGATGGTGTATCAGAAGGGAAAATGAATACATCCGGAAAGAAAGGCTCAACCGAGGATAGTGGTGTACCAGGTCTTTATAAAACCGTGAAAAATGAACATCTGGAGCGGACAAATTGGGATTGGAACATCGACCCAACCGGACTTCGCATCGCCCTTCGCCGGATCACGAACCGATACGAATTACCAATTCTAATCAGTGAAAATGGCTTAGGGGAATACGATAAGCTTGAGGAAGGCGATATCGTAAATGATGACTATCGTATTGATTATTTGCGAGTGCATTTGAAGGCGACCCAAGAGGCAATCAGTGATGGTGTAGATGTAATTGGCTATTGTACTTGGTCCTTTACCGATTTATTAAGCTGGCTAAACGGCTTCCAAAAGCGCTACGGATTTGTCTATGTGAATCAACATGAAGAAGGGGAGCATGACCTTCGCCGGATTAAAAAGAAAAGCTATCATTGGTATAAAGAAGTCATTGAGACAAATGGAAAAAATCTATAAGTCAGGCTTATAACAAGAGGAGTGTTGGTTATCAGACAGCCAAAAATCGGGATGGTTGGTCTAGGATCCATTGCACAAAAGGCGTATTTACCTATTTTAACAAAGGAAACCAAGTGGCAATTTGTTGGCGCTTTTTCACCGAATGCAGAGAAAAGACAGCGAGTTTGCAGGCAATATCGAATCCAAGACTTTCCTAGCTTATCGGCATTAATAGAGGAAAGTGATGCAGTGTTCGTCCATAGCTCAACAGAATCCCATTTTGAAGTCGTATCCGAGCTTCTACGAAATGGAAAGGACGTTTATGTGGATAAGCCACTCGCTGCGACAGTGGAACAAGGGGAGAAGCTAGTAGCGTTGAGTGTGAAGCATAATCGAAAGCTAATGGTTGGGTTTAACCGCCGCTTTGCACCGATGTATGTCGCTGCAAAAGAGCAGGCACAGGATCTTACTGCATTTTCCTTGGAGAAACATCGTGCACATGATATTGGTCCACACGATTACCGTTTTACCATGCTAGATGATTACATTCATCTCGTTGACTTGATGAGATGGCTTCAGGCTGGAGAAAGTAAGTTGGCATACCATAAGATGGATATCAACGCTGATAAGCAGATTACGTTTGCCCAGCATGTGTGGGAAGGGGAGCATGGTAATCCATTTACACTTTCCATGCATCGACATGCGGGAACCAACTTAGAAGAATTGAAGGTGTTAACGGCCGGTGCGCTCATTCGAGTGAAGAATATGAATGTAATGGAAACAGAGCAAGACGGGAAAGTAACGATACAAACCTCCCCATCCTGGGAGACAATTTTAAAACAAAAAGGATTTGTTGACGCGGTCAAGCATTTTGTAGATTGTATCATAAACGACAGCCAACCATTCGTAGATGGAGAAGAAGGGTTGAGATCACAGCTATTAGTGGAACAGTTGTTGAGAGAGCAAGGGTGAAGCGTGGAGCCATGCTTCACCCTTTGCATTTGTATTTATGGAAACACTCTTACATCATAAGAACTTTTCACCGTAGATTACGCCTCGATGATTTATCAAGTTAAATTTCTTACCACTTCTCATAATGAATTTCCCCTCAATTCCAAAAAAAGCAACCTAGAAGAATTTACGCACTGCTTAACGTGCTAGAATAGGATAAACTTGCTGTTTCCAACTACAGCAGGAAGCCTGCTTGTAAAAAGTGGAGGGATAAAAGAATGGGAAAAACAAATCTAAAGAATCTTGTGCAAGATTATTTTAATGCGTATGAAACAAAGGAAAGGGGAATTTTAGAGGAATTGTTAAGCCATGACTTCACGTTTAATAGTCCGGTCGATGACAAAATTAACCGGGAGGCATATTTTGAAAAGTGTTGGCCAAGTTGTAAAGACATAGAAGAATATCACATCCAAAATCTTTTTACAGACGGAGATGAAGCGGTCATTCGATACGAATGCGTATTAAAGTCTGGTGCTACTTTTCAAAATATGGAACATTTTTTATTTGAGAATGGGAAAATTAACGAAATAACCGTCTATTTTGGCTTCGATTTGAAGCACGATTCTGTAAATATTGCGAAAGTACAAAGGTTAAATGAGGCATTCGTGACAGGTGATATAGATTATATCGTCGATAACATTGCTGAGGATATTGAATGGAACTTTATTGGAGACTCCGTAATGGAAGGAAAAGAAGCTGCCAGAAATAACCTTGAGCCAATGCGTGGTGTTGTAGCAAAAGAACATACGGTTGAAAAAATCATCGTACAGGGGAATAATGCGCTCGTCGAGGGTACGATGAAATTGCCAAGTGAGCATAGTGAAGGAACCACGTATGCTTTTTGCGATGTATATAAATTTGACAAAGAGAACAATAACAAAGTTAAAACATTATCATCGTATCTGATTGAATTGTCGAGTGAGGACTATGATAGGTTAACAAAGGGTAATAAAACGAGTATTGAATAAAGCATCCCGACTTATGGCAAAAACATAAAATTGTTGGAGAGGTTGTGGAAGGAGCTAGGGTAAAGGGTAGGGTGGTTCTCGTGCTTTTCCCTTTGCCACTCCTTTCCTCATTGGAATATAAAACATCCCACCGGAAGTCTGTATCCTCCAGTAAGTTATAAATATATTTATGTACCAGGCAAATAATATGGGTTGAAGGGAGGATACTAACATGGAGTTTAAAGGTGCTGGAAACAAAATTGAACAAACTGCAGAAACGCTTATAAGAAAGGGTATCCCAGAAAGAGCAGCTGCTTTTGCTGCTTCAATGGGGTATTTGCGAGAGTTAAAAAAGAAAAAGTAAGCGGATGAAGCTTGGGGGGGCGGTGTTCGAGGGTTAGGGTACCATTTCAAAAGGGGCATTACCTGGCTGATTTTATGAAATCCTGAAAGATTGCGCTCAAATCCTGAACCCCCCCTCCAAATCCTGAAGAATATGTCAACTAGGCGGATTTGCTGCGAAATAAGCGCTACTCCTAGGTATAGTTCTCTTTACTGACCAAAAAATAGTAGCTAATCCATAAATAATGAGGATTATTCCCCATACAGTTGTCCCGATAACGATATTGTGCCTCTACTAACCCCTAAATCCTGATAAAGCTCATGCCACTTTGGAGAATAACCTTGGCATTCGGTTAGGGGATTGACAATGGATAGAATTATTGTATAATTCAAAATAGGAGAAACACGGAAGGTGGAATTCGGTTTGCCAGCTTACTTGTAATGGTTAAGCAATTAAATAGTACATTTCTTTTTTGAACTGTGTGTTCATTCTACGGGAGAAGTGTGCCTATTTTTAGCCATTACGGGGAACGCGGGATAATCTGTTGTTTTAAATTCCAAGCGGGATACCTATAAGGTGTCCTGTTTTTTTATATGGGAAATTTTCTCCCTTCAGCTATTATTAGCGTTCCTCTGGAAAATAGAGGAGCGGGTTATGAGTTTAAATTATGTAGTGAAATATGAGGTTATTGCACAGGAAAAGCCGAACGTCATACGACATTGTAGGAATTGTAAGAGAAGCACGGAATACGTTTGTAGTGATAAATTTAGGGTGAATGCAAATCAGAAAGTCGTTGATATTTGGCTTATTTATAAGTGCATGCATTGTGAAAGTACTTGGAACTACCCTATTTTATCCAGAGTACATGTAAATCGAATAGATCCAATACTACATCAAAAGTTCATGAATAATGATCAAGAGACGATTTGGTATTATGCGTTTCAAATCAACAAACTACGGAAATTATGTGATGATGTGAGTAAAAATATACGCTACGAGATTAGAAAGGAAAAGTCCGAATCAGTTCCTAATGAAATGACCATTAAGATTTGCTGTAAATATGATGTTGGTCTAAGAATAGATAAGCTCCTAGCAGAAATATTGGGTATTTCCAGATCTAAAGTAAATATTATGGCAAAGGCTGAAAGGTTTTTGCTATACCCAAATGTTACGATGAAGGACAAAGTGATAGATAATTTACAGATAACAGTCAAAGGTAATTGGATGCTTTAACTTCAAAATCTTCTATGAAGCAAGATTGTGGGGCTTTTCTTATAGGGTTTTTAGAGGGCGCTATCTGGGTGATTTTATGAAAACTGAAGAAGGTGCCTGAAATCCTGAAAGAGGTGCCCCAAATCCTGACCCCCCCTCCAAATCCTGAAGAATATGTCAACTAGGCGGATTTGTTATAACCATATGTCATAGGACAGTTACAGATAAGAGCAATTTAAGAGAAAATACGGTTCCCCATTAAGGGAACCGTCATTTTACAATCGGTATCAAATAATCAAAGCTATCTTCGTCTATACTTGAATATCTTTCTAGCTTATAATCCGCTGGTTCGAACCCGTAACGGATGACGATTTGAATATAAGAAAAACATAGAAACGCATCATCTGCCCGACAGTCTTCCAAAACGGCAAATAACGTAGGGGGAACTCGTTCCAGACGAATGTTATCGTCTTCTTCTAAAGAAAAGTTACTGTTTACCTCAAATCCAATATCCCCAATAATACTATTCGAAGTGATTGCCTCTGTTTTTACATACACATGCTCGGAAGCTACTTGTCCATTTAACCGATCTTTAGCTTGACCAAAGTATTGCTTAAATGGATGTGGGCTACGGTCTGCTTCAACTCGTTGCCAGACAAGGATTTTCTCCTTCTCCCACTTGGATAGTAATAAGGTGTGAGTGCTGTCTGCTCTTATTCCGCCCACATATTTACGGGCTGCCAAGATGGCTTCCATTCGTTTATCTAAATCTTTTTTCCATTGTTCAAGCAACGCCTTCTTTTCTTGTTCCGTTGCATCACAATATCGCCTGATATCATTCATCGCTATATCTGCTTGCCTCAATGAATCGATCATTTTCGCAAGATGAACTTGATCTGGGGTATACGCTCGATACCCATTTTCTAGCCGGGTAGATGGCTCTAATAAACCCTTCTTATCATAATACCGAAGCTTACTGGGAGGTAAACCGGTCTTATTCGAAAATTCCTGTATAGTAAAATGCATACTTGTCTCTCCTGACGCTAGTTAGCGATATATGACCAGACGTTAATACGATTATTGTCTGGATCATAAATATGGAAACCACCCCAACCATTAATTGGGTCCCCAGCAATTTCCGATGGTTTAACCCCATTCTTAATTAATTTATTATACTCCTGAAAGAATACTTCTGGACGAATATCATAATAGGTTCTGGCTTTATTATCATTCGGTTTTTCAACTACTTTGTTCGTTTGTAGTAGCCAAATATTATCCCAGAAGCATTGGTCTAATGCATTTCTATCATAGGCGTCCTCTGTTCGAAGATGTGCATAACCATTTTCGTTATCAACTTCTACGATATCAAATCCAAGATGTTTTTCATACCAGTCAGCGGACTGCTTTGGATCAGATACATGAATAATTGTATTCACGGTTCCAAATCCAACAATTCCAGATGGCGGATATTCCGCTTCATCCTCACCTCTTGGCTCTTCAGCAATAGCTAGTTTCGTATTATCAAAGGCGAATATATCACAATATCGCTGCCCATTTGGTAATGTTTTTATTTCAGTAAACTTCACATCTTTATCCGCTAAGTAACGTAACGTTCCATCAAGGTTGTATGTAGCAAAACCAAGCCTTACATTCCCCTCTGTTTTTGGAGATTGAAAATGTTCATACTCTCCTTCAAACGATTTAATGGTCACAACCCCAGAGCGTGGCATTTTCATAAAAGCCTTTCGACCAACCCATGAAGTTATTTTGTCTAAACACTTCCAGCCTAATAGCTCTTCATACCACTCAACTGCCTTGTCAAAATGCTCCGGGTCAACCATAATAAATCCCCCATCCCAACGATACATTATAAACACTCCTTAAAAATTTATTTACAACCTAAGCATAAAGGTTAAACCTAGTCTAATGTCAATAGTACTTCGAAAATTCTATATAATAAATATTAATGACGGATAGACTTGTTAAAATTAGGACTGGGGCAAACCTATGTACCAAGATGGGAAGCGCCACTACTTGGTATAACTCTCTTTACTTGGCCATAAAATAGTAACTATTGTAACTAATCCATGAATAATCAGGATTATTCCCCATATAACGGTTGTTCCATTAACGATATCACTGTCATAAAATTGGACTAGATTGCTTAGTGGAAACGTTTCTGTGACAAACCGCTCCCCAGAAGGATTCAAGCTAAAGATATGCCAGCCCTTATAACCATCAAAAATATAGAATGCCAACTGTCCAATTCCGAAAATGATAAGGTGGAAAACCCATAAAAGTCCCTTTCTCCACGAAGGACGGGTATGATTATTTGCTTTCAATTTTTCTCCCCCTATACTTAATTTTTCTTAAAAATGACTTCAAACTCCTTCTTAACTTAAGCATAAAGGTTAAACCTAGTTTAATACCAACAATTTGTTAAATTTTGGAACACCATCTTAGAAGTTTGGAATAGATAAGTACATCATATATGCAATCTGATAAACTCTTATTAGGATTAACTCGTCTTTTGTGAAATATATTTGATTAACTTGTAAGAAATGCCATAAAACACTCGTTACTTGATTTAGAAAGAAAAAAGGAGGTGGAGGAATTGCTTTATGGAGTTGGAATTTTTGTCCCTGTTACGGATTTAACTCGCTCCAAAAAATGGTATATGGATATGCTTGGATTTGAACTTGTCCATGAAGATGAACCAGATGCCTATACGATGAAATTAGGTAATCGAAGGGTAATGATATGTTTAGTTAAATGCGAGCAGATAGAACAGCCGAGGTTCCCTAAAAATAATTATGCGGTTGATGTTTACTATAATTTTCACACGGATAATGTGGATGCAGCGTATGAGGACCTGTTAAAAAAAGGGGCAAATATAGGTGAGATTCAGAATTATGATGGCATTCGTGGCTTTGATGTAAGGGATCCAGACGGAAATCGTTTTGGCGTTGTAACATGAAAAATGATGTGGGGTATAGCACTAAAAACTAATTAAGCTAGAAGGGAGATTTAAGGATGTTTCATAAGAATAACCAACAATTCAATGTGTTAGGGAAAAAGTACACAGGAAAATTTGAAGAATATCCTATCATAATACCAAAAGCAATTGAAGACTTTAGAGAGTCTTATCGGGGAGACGATTCATTTACCAGAGTGATAGTCTATGAACCGAAAAAAAGTCCTGAACATACAGTTGGGTATTTTTATTTAGGAGCACTTGTGGAAGGAGAACCAGCGGGAGAAGTACCGTAGAAGATGAATCTCTTTCAGTATGAGGGTGAATTTGCAAGCATATCGGTTCCTTTGGATTTAACGAAAATGGGCGAATACTATGACGAGTTAATCAACTGGATTGTTAAAGAAGGGGATCAAGCTGACCCTAATTATCATTTAATCGAAGTATATCGTCCTACCAATACAGGACAAGAACAGTTGGAGATCTATATGCGCATTAACACGGTTAAAGAGTAAGTATAAGTAACATAAGGAGGTGTTCCTATGTATCCCTATTCTAAAACAATTACAACTTTGCCGTTGCGACCATTGTTATCCTGAAGGAGAACAATCCATCTTGTGTTAGTTCCATGATTTATAATGGTGATTTCATTGGTGAAAAAAGTTAAGGGGATGGGTGTCACCTCCGCTTTATTAAAGAGAAATGGAATAAGTGTAATTTCAGAAGAGGATTTTGCTGAAACCTTTCTATAGCTTAAAATAGTAACTGTTTGTCCACAAATAACCCATGTAAAATGATCTAGAAAACTATAGTCGGTTTTCAAAGGCAAGTTTGGGAAATATTCTTCAATACGGTTACAAGGATGAAATAATCAAATTGAGAGGATCTTTATTTTTTGAATAAATATTTGATATATGAATCAAAAAGTAGCGTTAAAGATTTTCCTAACGGAGTATTATAGTGGAAAAACCTTCCTGTGGGAAGATTGTTATGATATGATAGGAACAAACGTTCTTGTTGGGGGGTAATCATGCAAATCTCAAAAGATAACACAATAAACATCAGACTAGCAATACCTTCAGATACTAGTGAGGTGCTAACATTCTTTGAAGAGAACATAGAAATCTCTCATGATCATATTTATAACCGGGAATTTGTTTGTCCGGATGGGGTTAAAGCTGCTATTAGAAGAAAACAAATGTTAATTGCCAAAAAAGAGTATGGTATAGTCGGCGCTCTTAGATTTTACAAGAAAAAAACAGACGGTAGTATATCACTTTATCAATTTGCTATATGTAAAAATCATAGAAAGCAAGGTTTACTAAAGCAGATGCTTTCTAATATAAATACAGGCCCGGTTCGTGTTAAATGCCCGAAGCATTCATCAATGAACCATTATTTTGATAAAACAGGTTGGATCTTGCATGATGCAATAGGTGAACTCAATTGCTGGCAATTATAAAATGAAAAAAGGGGAATGTTGATGACTACAAAAAAAGGAAATATAAAATTAATACAGGCTGTATCTCTTTTTACCCCAAACTTAGAACAGTCAGTTGATTTTTACAAAAGTACATTTGGAGCAACGGAAATGTTCCGCTCTAATCAAACAGATGGTTCTAATATGGTGGGGTTACAATTCGCTAATGGGGAAACAGAGTTTGTTTTACATGATAGTGAAAATTTGAAGGAACCTGACATTGAAGTGTTAGTTGATGATGTGAAAGACTTCTATCATACCCATAAAAGCAACGAGAATATTCATTGGATACAACCCCCGTTTGAAAAACCGTTTGGCGGGCACCTTGCTGTTATGCGCACGATAGCAGATGATATTGTGTTAATAGTTGTAGGGCCATAATAAAGATATTTTTGCGAACTGCTTGTATAACACTCACGGTCTTCTGGAATAAAAGTCCCCCCTTGGTATTGAATAACCAAGAGGGAAAACGCTAGAATATATGGTTAGCCTACCAATATTCAGTCATTGCAATGGTTTTGATTTCTGATACCTTCGTTGGCAGCCAGCCTACTAAACATCAATATTTCTCTACCGCAATAAACATATCAATCTCATTATCCGGCTGCTCCCGCTTATATCGTTCGTCCCATAGCTCGAGATCATACCCAACAGGCATATAATTATTTGCCTTTAACCATCTACCATATAAATAATCATACGATTGTTGCAGGTCACTTTCTGGTCCTTTGTGTGTGTAGGCTACATAGGTGTTCTTAGCTATAGTATGGAGGATAGCGCCATCTGGAACATCTTCATCAGCCACTTCGTAGCCAATAATATTGGTAAACGTATCCTCATTCACATCGAATTGGTCCTTCATTGGATAAACTTGTATTAAATAAAAGTGATTCCCTAGCTTGTGCTGGAATAGGTCTGCATTTTCCTTCAGCTTTGACAATGTTTTGCCGACCAAATCCTGTTCCTTAACCTGTTGTAAATTTGCTTCAAATTGATATCCTGCCACTCGAAACGTGTCTTTCTCTATAACTTTCGGTTCCATTTTCAAAATCTCCCCTTTATCTGTTCTTTTCCAAGACAAGGTCCCTCTCCAGACTAAGCTTCGGCCACCCTCCCCAAATATCAATAAGATTACCATCGGGATCTTCTAAATAAAAATTAATCCCACAATCCCCTTGATCCTGTAGTTCTTCCACCACCACTCCGCGTTCTGTCAATTGTTTGTGGAGCTCCTCGATATTCGTAACTTCCAATGTGAGGAAACACTGTCTATTGCCATCGACTTCCTGATAATTTAAATTCAGCTTCTCTTTTGTTTTGATTAAAAATAATTGCTGCTCTCGGTTGATTTGGAGTTGCGCTTGTTTGGATGACTCATCTACTTCATTTAACAAGGTTAAATGAAGGTTGTTAACATACCAATCTGCGGATCGTTTAATATTAGACGCAGGAACATAAATGCAGTTTATCCCGACAACAGTTGGTGAGCTTGCCTCCTGTTTCAAAATGCTTCACTCCTTCTTAAAGTCTTTGTTTTCTACCACTACGCCAAATTTATTGCCTTCTAAATCGAAAAAGTCAAAACCAATAATTGGTCCATGCTCCTCTACATCCGTAACGGTTACTCCTTTTTGCTGTAGCGCTTGGTGGTAGGAATAAATGTCCGTAGTTGTAAAGTTATAATAGGCGTTCTGATAATTAGTGCTATCAGGAAACGTGGTTGGTTGCTTTTCCAGAACTCTCACTAAGGTTAAATATTGCCTCTGCTCCGAAAAGTAAAAATCCGCCCCTTGATTTTCAGGCCAAGTGCCTACATGGTGAAGGCCAAGCTTCTCTTTATACCAGTGAATAGCCTTTTCAACATTTAAAACGGGTACAAATACTGCTCCAATCCTTATCACGTGAATTCCTCCTTTATTTGATTTCATTTAATAAACGGATAGGTCATTAAAAACCTTACATCATAGATAGAAAAAATTAACCCGAAAGCTGACAGACCATAAAAACATTTCCATCCGGATCTGTAAAACGAAAACAGATCGATGTTTTGTCTCTGTTTATTTTTTCTATCTGAATTCCTTGTTCCAAGGATGCTAGGTAGGCCTCGTATATTAGATTTACGCTCTTTGATTGAAACCCTTTCATAAAGCTTTCGAATAGATTACTAGTCATGCTTTGTTTACTCGACTGGTTGAGTTTATAGAATTTGGAAGTTTCATCTGGTGATAAATGTGCATAGCGATTTAGTTTTTTCCTGGAACGGTGTAGGGTTGTGTGTACATTGGATTCCGAGTCTTTTATCATCCCAGCGGTTTCTTTAGCGGTAAATTGAAATACATCGACTAATAGAATGATTACAAATTGCTTGATTGATAAATATTCAGCTAGAATTTCCAAGGTTTCCCTAACGTTTATTGGATGTGATTTATCTTCTAAGTCAGCGAGGTCAACATGGTGTTCGGATAAGGATTCTGTAGGAAGAATTTTCTTACGCCTCTGATCGATCAGTGTATGTTTGGCAATTTGATAGAAGAATCGCTTGGATAGAGGTCTCTTAGGATTTTTTTTCAATGCTATGTAACTTTTCATTAACGTATCCTGCAGGAGATCCTCTGCCTCCCAGGAGGAAGTGGCCAAACTAATACAGTACTTTTTAATGTCCTCATAAAAGGGGGAAATCAGGGTATCAAATAATGAGTGATCAGGATCTGTAGATTGGTAATGATTCATTTTTTCCTCCAGTTTGAATTGAAGTGTAACTTGCCCTGAGAAGAGAAAACAAAGAAGGTGGATTGCAAGAATGAGATGACTCTGATAAAGAGTGAATTGCTTCTTTATATAGTAACGCTACACCAACTAACTTCTCATTAAATGAATGTATCTATTAACATAAGATTGATTGAGCATTAATATAGCTTTAGTTCCATAATAATCGTAATGAGATTAGTTTTATAATATTCATTATAATGAAAAATTAGCCAAATAACTAGAGTTAAAAGGTCTAAGCTGTCATTTATTTGTTTCGTCACCATGTAGACTACTTGGAGAAAAGGCATGAGCAGCAATTATGGCTCTTACCCAATGCCCTAATCTTCTTCCAATATAACTTTTTATTATACCTTTTGATTGAATATTTGTATTTTAATTATCCGTAAATGTATATTAAACTAACATTAATACAGAAAAAGAGTTTTTATAAAGGGGGAAATTGAATATGATAACGTTAAATCCAATTGGGCTTGCTTACAATGAAAGATACGAAATGGAAGATGATTATTGGGGTGGCGTAATTAGTAAGATTATATTAGATCAAACTCTTCCAGAAGAAGCATTATACGAAATTGAATCATTTTCTCACTTAGAGATTATTTTTCACTTTCATATGGTTGATAAAAATAAAATTATTAAAGGCGCAAGGCACCCTAGAAATGACATAAATCTTCCGAAAGTTGGCATCTTTGCTCAGCGTGGGAAAAATAGACCTAATCAGTTAGGTCTTACAACTGTAAGGGTAATTAAAAGAGAAGGAAGAGAATTATTTGTATCTGGGCTGGATTGCATTAACGAAACACCGATTTTGGATATAAAGCCCGTTATGAAAGAGTTTCTACCTAAAGAGTCGATAATCCAGCCTAAATGGTCTCACGATATTATGAAAAACTACTGGAGTTAAATAGTTACCCTCTTGTATTCTCTAATAATGCAAGGATTGTGATAAAATATGCCTAAACTAACTTAGCAGGCCATTTTAACAAGAAGAAGATTAAATTGGAAACGGTATCATTAATGTAAATAATCGTAAAGAATAACCTGGGGGAGTATTTTATGACTGCTGAAATAATTTTTGCATCAAATAAATTAGGATACATAAAGGATGAACAGTTAGAATTAATGCTTACTAAATTTAATTTGGGTAAACTTATTTCATCTAAAAAAACTGACAATGGTGCAATGGGTCAAACCATGTTCGTCACATCAACGGAAGGGAATTTTGTTTTGAAGGGAAACCCACTTTATAAAGGGCAGTTGATTGAGGAACGGTTCTTTATAGAAAACCTTGAAGAAAGAACCAGTGTACCAGTCCCTACACCATATATAATTGACAATTCTGAGGATATCTTTGGCTGGAACTATTCTATTATGCCACTACTTAAGGGCGACCATATAAATTCAAATCATCTGAAGACAGTTCTTAAATTTGAAGATAAGATAAAGATAGCTGAATCGATTGCTAGAACCTTGTCATCTTTTCATAAATGGAAAGTGAATGATTTTGGTGAGCTTAACACGGAAACCTTAGAGATAACTCCTTTTAATAATTCTTATACTCAATGGCTTTTTAGGAGAATAATGTTTTGGGTAGAAGATGCAAAGAAGTACTCAGTAATAAATGATAGTGATATCGATTGGGTTAAGTCTTTATTAGATGAATCCGAAAAGGAATTTAATAACTTTTCTTCTCCCACATTTGTAATGGGAGATTTTAAGCCTGGGAACTTTTTGGTACATCTAGGAGAGAATGGCTGGGAAATAAGTGGTGTATTTGACTTTACAAATTCTTATTTTGCTGATCCGATTTCTGATGTAATAAAGATGGTTACGTATTATATAGATAACAACGAAAGAGAAATTGCAAAGCACTTAATGAATATGTACTGTAGTCAATTGGAAGAAAGAAATGCTATAAAAAAGCGTTTAAAGGTGCATATGCTTCATCAAAGAGTGTTAGATTGGGGGAGTGCAAAAGCAACTAAAATGGTTACTTGGGATGATGAACTTTCATTTTCTAAATGGACAGAAGCATACACTGATGTAATTGAAAGTCTTATAGAGTAATACAGCAAATATTAAATAGTTGAACCATTTAATCAGTAGTTATCGTGAATATGACATATTTCAAATCATCTTATAATATCTTTTAGTGTCGATAAATTTTAATGCTGGAGAGAGGGAGTGGGAAATATGGCAATCAGACCCCCTTTGTTACAAAGAGGAGATACAATTGGATTAGTTACACTTGGCAGCCCTCTTGATGCGAATATTATTAATACTAGAGTACAAGTCTTGAGAAATATGGGCTTTAATATCGTTTTTGGTAGGCATGTTTATTCTTATGATGGCATTGTATCGGCATCAGCTCAAGAAAGAGCAGATGATTTAATGAATATGTTCAGGGATCCGAGTGTCAACATGATACTTGCCACCCGCGGAGGGACTGGAGTTCAGACCATCCTTCCTTATTTGGATTTTGATGTTATAAGACAGAATCCTAAAGTTATATCAGGTTATAGTGACATAACAGTATTATTAAATAGTTTGTATCAATTTAGTAATTTAATCACGTTCCATAGTTTAATGCTTATTGACTTTAGACCAGAAACACCTGCGTATAACTTCAATCAATTTTTTGAAGCAACGTCTACGTTAACTTCCCCTAGGATAATTCAAAATCCCCCCAATTATGCCCTAAGGAGCTTAGTACCAGGAAATGTAACTGGACCTATAGTAGGTGGAAATATGACTTCGTTAGTAAATGCACTCGGTACACCATATGAAATTAACACACAAGGAAAAATACTATTTTTAGAAGAAACTCATTCTCCAACTACAATGGTCTTTAGGTATTTAACACAACTATTAATGGCAGGTAAATTTCGAGATTGTCTTGGTATTATTATGGGAGAGTGTACTAATTGTCCGGTATCGTATCGTACAACGTATGAAGATTTAATTAATGCTCTACTAGTTCCCTTAGGAAAACCACTTATTACCAACCTTAGTTCAGGGCATGGCTTATATAAAGCTGCCATTCCAATCGGTGCCAATGTAAATATAAATTCAACAGAAAGTACCTTGACTGTGATGGAACCAACCGTTTTTTAGTGGTTGGGAGTTTTTGTTTAGTGAGGACGTAAACAAAAAGCTGCTTTTCTTAAACACCATAGGCCAAAATGCTACATAAAGAGAAATAAACATTTCCTTCTGTCTTACTATCTTGCGCCTGTTTGACCAATACATATCTACCAGAAGTTCTTTAATCTTTTCTATATACAAGTCTAAAATCGTGATTCCAGTTTAAACCGTCATCTGATTTTTCCCATGTGCTTTTTATTGAATCGCCAGTCTCATTGATTCTCCCAACAAAACGCTGGTAAAAATCAAATGGAGAAAAATCAGCTGTATCCCGCCACAACTTCCAAATATCGTTCTCTAAACTCATGTGATATAGACGAGTTACCCCTCGTGAATCAAAGTAATGCTGTACGTAATTTCCAGTATTAGAATCGTAGTTATACACAATCGTGCTACTTGGGAACTCAGATTGTTTCATCGTAGTTCGCTGAACCATATACTTCTCATTTTCCATCCAATCAAATATTGTTTGTCCAAAAATCGATTTGGTTTGGAAATGTGGGTGAATAAGTTCTATTTTCTATCGCTATATTACGATCTAAATTGTTCATCAATAATCTCCCTTGATTTCTTAAGTTTTCTGTTCAAACTCAATAGTAAATTAATTCCTTGGCTTTCTTTATTAAGTTAATGTTATTCCAAAGTCTATTGATAATGCTACTAGCAAAAAAGTAATGGTATCTTTTTTAATTGGAGGCTACTAATGAAGTATTCAAAAGGTTGATTCCCATTAGTGTTAAAACAATTGGGGCTTATGATTAATACTAGCAGGAATGATAAACATCATAATTCCTATAGAAGTAATGATATGAACAAATTTATGAACTTTTTAAACGTGATTTTACTTCTTTTTTATTTTAAACATTCCCCAGAATAAGAGAAACTTAAACCATCCCCCAACTTATTACAATCCATTATTAGACCGCACATCCAAATTTAAAAATTATTCTGTATTTTCACCTTGCAACATATCACCCCTCTTTACACACTAGCCTCAATTCAAATGTAACATATATTCATATGCTGTTAATCCGTATACTTTTTTAAAATGCTTGTTTAAATGAGTTAAATCAACAAAATCACATTCCGTAACGGCTTGGTAAATATCTTTATGTTTATCGATCAATTGCTTTGCCCGTTCAATTTTACAGTTGAGAAAGTATTGATACGGCGTGATACCAGTATGAGACTTGAACAATCGAATAAACTGAAATTTGGATAGATGAAGCTCGGTACTAATCTCTTCCAGTTTAAGAACATTTCCTAAATCCGAACGAAGCATATCCTTCGCTTTATTAATTAGAGCATTATCCTTCGTAATAGCCGTTGAGAGATTGGTTTGAGTAAGTGTATCGGTGAGAGATATGAATAGTTCACTACATAACGCCTCCTCTTGTTCCTTTAATATCGCATTTGCTAGACTTAATACTCGTTGTTCCAGTGTATAATCATACACTACCGGGGTCTCGAAACTTATCCTATCTTTTTTCCCCGAAGCTTCTAAAAGTAATTGTGGATCAATATATAGGATGACATAATCAAGACCTGTCTCATCATGTGCCATTCCGTCATGTGCCTGTTCTGGATTAAAAAGCATTACGCCATTAGGATAGGATAATGTTAAATTGCCATCTAAGTTATAATGTTGAATACCACGTAGGGTTACACCAATTGCATACTCCATATGGCAATGCTTTTTATACTTGAAATCAGTGATACTTGCTGATAACGCGGTAATACCGGCAGCTTTTTTATAGATAAATTTATCCATTTTATTCACCTCGTTAAACATTACCTATACCCATATCATAATGGTCGCATAAACTAAACCTAGTGCCATAATTACATTAACAACTCTTGTATACTTATGTAAAAACCTTTTGAGAATGGTACCAAAAAGAACCCATGAAAGTAATGCGATAAAGCCAATGATAGTTATAGCGATCACACTTAACGTAACAGTAGGTGTATCGGTTTTGTAGGATAAAACAAAGCTAGGAATAACGGTCATGGTAAATACGATTACTTTCGGATTTAAAAACTGCATAAAGAAGCCCGTAGTAAACGTGCCAGTTTTGTTGTTAGTGGATTGTGATGTATCCATTTTATAGATTTGGTAAGAGAGATATAACATATAAATCGTACCGATAATCTGCATACCTATTATAATTTTAGGTACAACGGTTATCAGCACCGTATTCAACATTGCAGATATAGCTAGTAATAAACCGAAAGCAATGATCGATCCAAATGTATAATTCATAGCTTTTTTGGGCCCATAATTATGTACGGTAGATAAAATGACGATATTCGTTGGCCCTGGAGTAATAGTCACAATAAAGCAGTATAGAATAAAAGATGTCATATCCATGATGAAAACCCCTTTCAGTGTTTTCACCTAAATATACATCGAAAAATTGCATTGGATATAGTATATTATTGCAGGATTATAAGTCCCCATCCAGTCTTATTTTATTGCTAAGGCCCTTCATAACAAAAATCATCCTTTATTACTAGCTAAGTTTCCTTCAGTCAATCTGTTAGTGAAAAAATAGGGCACTTATCTTCCTAAAAGGAAAGCACCCATATGTTAACCCTGATATTCTATTTTCACTTATTTCCTAACGACAGGAATCCACATTTCACCAAACACAAAACCGTTTTGCTGTCCCATCTCTACAGTAGCATTTGGCCCACCAACATAAGCGACATCCTTTAATTCAGGTAGAACCTGACCAAAGGCAAGGCCAGTAAGTGTTTGACTTAACTCATCAGCAGTTTTCGCCTCTGCTTTAACAACGACATATTCTCCCTTTGGAAACTCAATCACTCTAGTTGCTTCAGGTAGGGTTTCATCCGTCATAACACCAGCATAATGCATCATCTTATTATTCACCGCCTCGTTTACGGCGAAAATGTAGTCGTTAGTCGCGACGGATTTTAATGTATCCAGTATGCCATTCTCTTTGACCTCCTGCCAGAAGTCAGACTTCTCCTTTGTTATCCCAGCATAGTCTGTGTAATCATTCTTTAGCTCCGTACCAAACCCTAGAACTGTGAAGCCTTCCTTTTCCTCTAACGTATAATTTGCCATAATCAAATCTTCCTCTCTTAATAAATTGATCAAATGATTTTTATTTTCACTTGATGGGTTTATAATAACTTTAAATCATGTCAAAAAGTGATACTGTTTATGGAGGTATCTTATGAAAAAAGTTGAACGGATTAATACGATTATGCGGTATATTAACAACCGTGTCCACTTTACTATTTCCGAAATCATGGAGGAATTTAATATTTCTCGTTCGACAGCGGTTAGAGATATTAGAGAAATTGAAGCCATGGGAATGCCTCTTATTGCTGAAGTTGGCAGAGATGGTGGCTATTTTGTTATGCAAAATTCGGTACTTCCGGATGTTCGCTTTACCGATAATGAGGTGAAAGCGCTTTTCATCGCGTTTATGGCCACAAGGAATCTACAGCTTCCGTATTTAAAGAGTCGCCTGTCCTTAGCTGAAAAGTTACTTGGCCTACTATCGGAAGACCAGCAGGATGACCTTGTTCTATTAAATCAAATCTTGCTTTTTGAAGGTACTAACCCTAATAATCCTGACCTACTAGACCTGTCAGACCTCCCCCATCCCATGTTAGAAAAGCTTATCCAAGTCCTTCTGATGGATCGCTATTTCGTGATTACTATCAACGAAGTGGAAGGTAGCAATACCTATCCAATTTACCTTATGCATCTTTACCGTGAAAAAAGTCGCTGGATGATGGAGTGCTTCGATATAAAGGAACGAAAGAAGCTCATGGTTCCTGTCGATCATCTTGTCAATATTGAACCTTACTCAGCGAAGAAAAGATTAAGTAAAAAGAGTATAGAGAAACTATCTAAGCAACAAGAAGTAGAGAATCTTATACTTGAATTAGGTCCAAAAGCGATAGCCCAGTTTAAAAAGTATCATCCTATAAAAGCTTCTCTATCCTATACGAACCCCTTCCAAACGACAGCCGTTCTAAAGACTTATATTCAAGTTAGTGACGAAGAGGAATTAATGGACATGATAAATTGGCTGCTTTTTCTAGGTGAAGATATAAAAATAAGAGAAATACCGAAAGAAGTCTTAGCTGGATTACGAGGGAGATTATCCTTATATTACCCTTAAGTGATGCCACTAATAACTAGTGCATCTGGAAAGTTAGTGTTTATTAACGAATGAACGTTAACAAATAAGGCGCTTCTCTTCTAAAAGAAAAGCCCCCCATTTGTTGAAAATCCGTTCCCGTTATTTTAATAGCTTATAATTGGAATGATATTTGGAATGAAACCTATATAAGAATGGAGTTATCGTAAAGGCAATAGCACTGATTACTAGAGAAACTATAAAAGAGATGAAAGTAGATAAAGTACTGGAAGTATCAAAATATGTAAGTACCAAATAACCACCAAAAAATGCAATAAAAAATAAAAACCCTATGCTGATGATTTTGGATTCCGTGCTTGTCATATGCTCTGTACCACATTTTCTACAATTCATCGTATTATTTTTGTTAAACGACGACTTCCATACAAATTTATATATTTCCATCCATTTGAATTTCGTATGACACTTCTCACACTTTTGCAAATGATTCCCCTCCTTTATATTCCTCTCCTGTTGGTAAATTGTGTGGTTGATCGTAATCCAACAAATTAATTCTCTTTTACCGAAACATAATAAGTTATCCCCAAAACAATTGGTATCAAAAGTACAAATGGTTTTAGGTTCTCAGGTAGGTAGAATAATAAAAATAGCCCGACTATAAATATAGGAATCATTATAAAATAATATTTCTTTTTACTCATTTTATCTCCTCCGTTAAACATAACTGCCTAGTTAGTTCAACAAGAAACCTTCCTTAAAAGTTTGCAAATCATCTTTTTTATTTTACTTGGAGAAACTGCAATTTCTAGTTAGCTTCTTGTATTTTGTGAAACCTCATAAAAAGGGCACCGTTCATGTTATTAACCTTCTGTATGGTTTGGATACTGACCTTGATAAGATATATTTTATACCACACGGAGTGAATATTAATTTAATGTTGCTGGTTTATCATATTCTTCTGCAACCGGATCTTCCGTTATTTCTCCATCAATTGAACGGTAAAAATATATTTTATTAGGTTCATTTCTGAAAATAACTTTAACTGAAATCCCATAATCTCCACCCTTAGAACCAGCTCCTTGTATTTCTTTAATATCACTTGGTTCGACTTGTTTTTCTTTTTTTAAGTACTCTTTTGTTTTTTGAGTAATGTGATCTAGCTGCTGATCGTATACGTGTTTAGCATATAAAAAAAATGCCTCCTGCAATAAGTACAATTGCTATTAAAGCACTAATAAAAATTTTCTTTTTCAAGAGATCTCATCCTTAAATATATAGTTTAAAAAGGATTTTTAAACTATATATAGAATAATACAAAAATAAGAAAAATCCAAAAATATAAATCTAAAACCCCTCAAATCCTAACCCCAAAAAGAACTCCCTAACATCCTCCGGTAACGCCTCTACCGCAAGAATTTTTAACCGTTCCGTCCCAGGAGATGTCATAATCACATAGGACGTTTCACCGAACTCCATAAGTGTGAACTGTCCTACTCTATTTGCTGTATTGGCTTGAATATAGGTGAAGTCCTCTTCTGTAAAGTTATTCTCATAGCCATTTAATATAAGGCTTTGTACATCCTCAAAGCTATCCGCAAAATGTAACTTTTGATACATTTCAAGTGAGTTCTTTGGTGTGAAAAATAATACATAGAATACAGAACCCCCAACGATGATGAAGAAAAAAACGAAGAACCATATCCAAACAGCTGGTGTTTTTCTTTTAATTAACATGAAAATATCCCTCATTATTTGTTAGTAGAAATCGTGATAAATGGCTCTTGTTCACTCAGTACATCAATCATAAACTCCGATGTTATATACAAATGATGTTCAACAGAGGGATGGATATCAAATAAAATAGGATTAATCCCATCATACCAGGATAAATAAGACGAATTCTTTACTTTATAAAAAGTTGGCTCGTAAGTTAGTTTACTTAATCCCTGTGTTACTCTCTCTTTCCCTACTCTTGAAATAAGCTTTTCAATATCTGCTCTGGCTATTTCATCAAGTATGCGAAACGTAATGACTGAATTAAGATTAGATTTATTTTTCCCGTAAGTGAAGGTATACTCTTTTGAACCATTGAATTCCTCAAATACGAGTATAAAATCTCCTTCGTAATGCATGTTTACTAAGTTCATTGGATTATCAAATCTACTAAAAGGATTATTCGTAAGAGGCTCCCAAACCACAAGTTGCCCTTTTTCCAACATATAACCTATCCCCTTTGTTTTTTGATCTTATTAAGATATTCGACTATTACTTCCAAATTCCTCTAATCTCATCGTGGGAATCGTAAAATCAACAAAAAAACATCAATTATTAATAAAATTTTATTGTAAAACGATAAACAAGATGGTAAAGTAACATTGATAATAGATAAGTGAGGTGCTTTTATGGAACGAGGGAAAACGATTTTTCTAAGGATAGCTGTTTATCTTATGGGGATTCTAGTACTTGCTTTGGCTATATTTTATTTGCCAAGGTTGGCAAACGATACGGCAGAAATGTATCCTGAGTTTGCTTATCTGAAGTTTCCTGTACTATTTGGCTTGTACATAACCGTGATACCATTTATATTTGCGATTTATCAGGCATTGAAGCTTTTAACTTATATTGATCATAACCATGCCTTTTCGGAAATGTCTGTCACGTCCTTAAAATATATACAATACTGTGCCATTATGATCAGCATCATATATGTAATAGGGATGATCTATTTCTTAACCCAACATGCTTTACACCCAGGAATTGCAATTATCGGATTTACCATTATGTTTAGTTCTCTTGTTATTGCAGTCTTCGCGATGGTTCTTCAGAAACTGTTGAGAAATGCGTTAGATATAAAAGCAGAAAATGATTTAACGGTCTGAGGTGAAAACAGTGGCAATTATAATCAATCTTGATGTGATGCTAGCAAAAAGAAAAATGAGTGTAACAGAGTTATCCGAAAAAGTGGGAATTACAATGGCTAACATATCTATTTTAAAAAATGGTAAGGCCAAGGCGATTCGATTATCAACCTTAGAATCGATTTGCAAGGTATTGGATTGTCAGCCGGGGGATATTCTGGAGTATCGACCTGATTAGGCAATGAAGGTCAGAATGAGATAGGAGAATAGGTACTTGTTTTGTTTAAAAGGAAAGGGAGTGGACGTCATGGGGATTTCTCTTCTATTTTTAGTGGTTATAAGCATCATTTTCATTTCAACCATTACTATTCCGATAATTATCGCTGCGAGAAAGAACGAGAACAGAATACCGCCTCGAAAGATTTCTTATGTCATAGTAGCGCTATTGCTGCTTCATTGGGTATTTTTCTTAACTAGTGGTTATGCTCTACTACCAACGAATATTGCAGATGCCATATTCATGCCTGTGTGGCTAGTTTTATGCGGGGCAGGTGCCATTACAGCTATTTATGAATTTAAAGGCAATAAAGTTTTTGCTATTCCGGTAGCGGGTTTAACCACCATTAGTTTGCTATTTAGCTTCTTCAGCTACGGACTCTCCAAAATGTAGAACAACAACAATGATAAAATAAGACACCGACTCCACCAATCTAAAAACCCTAATCCACTCACTAGACTTTAGTAAATGGATTAGGGTTGCTTTAAAAACCTATATTCTTCTGGTCACATTAGCTGCGTAATAAACATCGTCGCAATCCCAAAGTAAATCAGTAAGGATAAAATATCATTGATCGTTGTAATCAGCGGTCCTGATGCGACGGCTGGGTCGACCTTAAATTTATATAGAATTAATGGGATAATCGTTCCTGCTAAAGTTCCAATAATTAACGTGATTAATAACGAGCTTCCCACGACCAAGCCTAGTGTTAGACTACCTTGCCACAAATAGGCAATAATCGTAATCATGATGGCACAGATAATCCCAATCATGATACCTACCCACAACTCACGGGCGATTAGCTTGATAACTTGTCTAAAATTCAAGTCTTTTGATGCAAGCCCTCTTACGACTACTGCAAGTGATTGGGTTCCTGTATTACCGGTCATCCCTGCAATCATTGGCATAAAGAATGCGAGTGCAACTGACTTTTCTAGCGTTGCAGAAAAGCCATCAATGATACTACCTGAAATAAGCCCTATAAAGAGTAGTAAAATTAACCAAGGTAATCGCCGAGAAGCAGCGATGAGAGGCTTCGTATTGAAGTCAATCGCTTTACCAGAGGCAGATAATTTTTCAATATCTTCGTTCGCTTCTTGAATGACGACATCAATAATATCATCGACCGTAATAACCCCTACTAATTTATTCTCCTCTTCTACAACTGGAATGGAGACAAAGTCGTATCGTGAAATTAACTTAGCAACTTCCTCCTGGTCTGTTAGTGCATCGACCTTCACGACTCTACTATACATAATGTCCTCAATCTTATCTTGCAAATCAGCCAGCAATAAATCTTTATACGATACAACTCCGATAAGATGCTTATCCTCATCAATGACATAGAGATAGTTAAGGTATTCAGCCAGCTCTGCAAAATGCTTTAGCTTATCGACTGCCTCACGAACAGTATAGTTCCTTGGTATCCATACATAGCGGTTATTCATAATCCTACCAGCAGTCTCAGGAGGATAATTCATTAAGTTTTGGACGATTTGGTATTCTTCCTGCTTCATTTCTGATAACAGTTCTTCCATTTTTTCCGGCTCTACATTTGCTAGTAGATCCGCCAAATCATCATTTTCCATTAAATCCAGAACTTTCGTTGATGTTTCAATTCCTACTTTGTGTAGCACATCTAACTGATCTTCATTCTCTAACTCCTGGATAAAGTCTGTAAGTTGTTCAATGGACAAGTAGAGAATAAACTTATTTCGATATTTAGGAGCTAATTGAAGATATTGCTGCGCTAAATCATACGGCTGCAATTCATCAATAATTTCTTGGAATGTCTCTTTCTTTCCATCTTTTAAGGCTTGGATAATAGCCAATGTGATTTCGTTCTCTATATTTAGCGTCATCCATGTCCCCTCCTTTATGTAGGATGGCAATTGAATTAATTGTCCCTTACTTCATTATTCCCATAAACTAGCCCGGTGAAAAGTAGTATAAAAAGAAATGTGACCAATTCCTTGGAATAAGCAATGCTATAATGATGGAACCTAATAAAAATAACTCCTTATGTACGCATTAATTAGGATATAGACTAAATAGGGAAAATGCAAACCCCTTTAAAATACGTTTAGCGTAATAAAGGAAAAAAATACTAATTAACTAGACAGCGTGAAAACCCCTATGAATAAAGGGTTTGAAGCGCTCTGTTGAGCTGTTATTTGTGAAGTTTCTACCAATCAACTTTATTTTCTTTATCTAATCTTTACATGAAATTGATATAATTTTAATGTTTAAGTAGAATTTAGTGATTGGGGTTTATTAAGGTTAAACAAGGATGGGTTCTATGAAAGAAACAATATTAATTGTGGAAGATGAAGATATACTAAGAGAGATTAATAAGGACTATTTTGTCGATGCGGGTTATAAGGTGTTAGAGGCAAAAAATGGGAAGGAAGCATTAACTTTATTTGAAAGTTTAGCAGTTGATTTAGTCATTCTTGATGTGATGATGCCGGAACTGGATGGATGGTCCGTATGTAAGAAAATACGTGAGAAGTCCACCGTACCCATCATTATGCTAACAGCAAGGTCAGATGAAGAGGACACCCTATTAGGATTCGAACTAGGAGCAGACGATTATGTTACAAAGCCATTTAGTCCACGAGTTCTGCTAGCAAGGGCAAAGCGCTTACTCACCTCGCAAGGTGGACATAGCGTAACCGAAAATAATGAAGTCCTGAAGAGTAAGCATCTCGAAGTAGACCTCCGTTCCCATTCTGTAAAGGTCGATGATGAGTACATTACGTTAACCCATACTGAATTTGAAATATTAACCTACCTAATGAAAAATAAAAACATCGTCGTATCCAGAGAACAATTAATTATTAAAATTTGGGGATACGATTTTGCTGGGGATGATCGAACGATTAATACGCATATCCGTAACTTACGACATAAATTAGGGAAATGCGCCAATCAGATCAAAACCATTGTACGTGCAGGATATAAATTTGAGGAATTAGAATGAGAAATCGCATTGTAGTGAAATTATTCTTGCTCACATCAGGACTGTGTATATTAATATTGGCCAGTATTTTTATAGGTCAAACGATCCTATTTGAAGATTATTATGCGAACAATAAAATGAACCAGTTATCACAAGCCGTTGATTCATTCATCGTAGATTACCAAAAGCTAGATGAAGATGAAATCAGGCGGCAAGAGCTAGAGCAACAATTCTATCAAGAAAACAATGCATGGATTGCTGTATTAGACAAACATGGTTATATTAACGGAACGAAGGATTATTCCGTGCAATTAAATCAAGGGTTTGTGTTAGAAGACGATATGGTTACCTATACCGATCAACAGGTTGCCATCCCCATTTTCTACCTAGAGGATACGTATAATGAAAATGACCAGCTCGACTTTTTTGAAGGAAAAGAAAATCGTCTAATTGAAATTCACGGGATAGAAAAGGATAATGAGATTTATCCATATGAACTTATTTTAAGTACGGAAGAAGTTGTGTATGAACCGGAAAATCCTTTTTATCTACTAAATGGTGGAATTGAAAATGTAAGTTTTTGGAAAAATAATGCACTTGCTGCAGAAGCAGAAAAACATAAGGATTCCAAGAAAATCGTAAACCAAGTAATATATGGAAGTATTGATGACATACACATACCGAGCAATAATAGTCTTTTATATGCTTCAACCCTATCCAATCGACTATTTTTGGAACGAATTAAGCAATTTCAAATTGATTTGATTTTTAACCGTACACAGGTCCCTTTATCTGATGAGCTAGAATATGAGGAAAATGGAATAAATTATCGCGTGTTAATCAACGAGCAACAAGATACTAATGGCGAGACCATCTATTTCTTTACGATGGCTTCCCTACAGCCAATTGATGAAGCAGTAGAGATGATGAAGGATTACTACATTTATATTATTCTGGGCGTCCTCGTATTAATTTTGTTAGTGGCATTTTATTATTCGAAAAAAATAGCTAGCCCATTATTAAAAATTAATAATACAGCAAAGCGGATAGCTAATTTAGATTTTAAAGAAAGAGTACCTGTGAAGTCTAAGGATGAAATCGGTGAATTGGCTAAGAATATCAATTCCCTTTCCGATACGTTACATTCCTATATACGAGCATTACAACAGGATATCGAGAAGGAAAGGCAATTAGAACTAACACGTAAAAGCTTTATCGCCGGCGTGTCGCACGAGTTAAAAACACCTTTAAGTATTATGAAAAGCTGTATCGACATCCTACAAGATGGTGTAGCGAAGGATAAAAGGGAATATTATTTCGCAGCGATGAGTCAGGAAGTTAACCGCATGGATCGCTTAATCGTTGATATGCTGGAGCTGGCTAAGTTTGAATCAGGGACATACAAAATGAAAATGGAAGTCTTTCGTTTTGACGAACTAATCCATAATGTTTATCAGCAATTGCTAATTAAGGCGCGTGACAAGGATGTACATGTAAACGTGAACGTAGAGCCTATTGAGGTAGTTGCGAATGAACATTGGATCGAACAGGTAGTAATGAATTTCGTAACTAATGCGATTCGTCATACCCCTGAATCAGGGCATATCACGATCACTACGAGTGAAGAGGATAGTAAAGTAAAAATAACTATAGAAAATGAAGGTAGCTCCATTGATCCAGATCAATTGGAAAAGGTATGGGATCGCTTCTACCAGGGTGATAAGAATCAACGCTCGAAGGAAGGGACAGGATTAGGACTTGCTATTTCCAAAAACATCTTACTATTACATGATGTCGAGTATGGGGTTTATAATACCGACACAGGGGTATGTTTCTACTTTTATTTAAATAAATCATAATGTTTTAGACAGTCGTCTAACCGCCCTTTCTAGTTAGGGTTAGACGACTTGTTCCTTGGAAACTTATTCTAGTAATCTTTAAGTTAACTTCACGCTATCTTTTTTTTATCTTTATTTCACTATACTACTCTAGCATTATGCACCAACAGTAAAGGGTAAAGTGAAAGGAAGATCATCTTTATGTTAAAAAGTTACCGACCACTAATTATTTGTGTTGTACTAATTATCGTAGCTTTCGCGATTGTAACGAAATTTAGTTCGACCGCTGTTAGCTCAGAAACTAGTGAGAATAATAGCGAGCAATCGTTACCCATAGATTCAGAGAATGAAAAGGAACAAGATAAAGAGGAAGATACAGTAGCACCGGAAGCAGAAACGAATGAGAACGAAGAAGTGGTGGAAGAACTAGAAAAATCGATAGCAGATGAGACGGGGAAAGTCGTATACTTAACATTTGACGATGGCCCGAGCTCTGTTTCAGATGAAATTTTAGATACGCTTGATCAATTCAATGCGAAAGCAACATTCTTTATGCTAGAGCCTGCGATGAAGCAATATCCAGGGGCGGTAAAACGTACGGTTAAGGACGGCCATGCTGTCGGATTACATGGAGTGACCCATAATAAAGATATATTTTATAAATCCGAACAGGCTGCTTTAGGGGAAATGAAAACAGCCCAGGACACATTAGAGAGTATTTCGGGTGTCCATTCCTCCTTAATCCGTACACCGTATGGAAGCATCCCATATTTAACCGATTCATTTAGGGAAGTGTTTGATCAGAATGGATTCAAATTGTGGGATTGGAATGTCGATAGCAGTGATTGGAGTTTATCCAAGAATGAATACGTAAAGAATGTTATATCACAGGTAGAAAAATTAGAAGATGATGGGATACCCCCTGTTATATTAATGCATGATCGTGGCGAAACTGCCCATCATTTATCTACTCTGCTACAGTACTTGCAAGAGCAAGGTTTCCAGACGAAGGTAATTGATGAGCATATACAAGCATATCATTTCAACTGTTATAATCGCTGTTATCGTCTTCCCTAGTAATAGGATAGGTATGGACTAGTTCTATGTTACTAGCGTATTCATGCAAGATAATACGAAAGTGAGGGAGATTACATTGGAGAACCGAAAGCAAATTAGAAAGAGAAAACGGAGAAAATTAACTTGGAAGTTTTTATTATTAATTGTCGCCGCAGTCGTAGCATATAGTATTTATTTCTTTGTAAATGTTTATGCGGCTACAAAAGAGGCTCATGAGGAGATTGACCGTCCAGATAACAAGTCGGCACTTAGAGAGGAAGAGGTTGACTTTGGTGGCGACCCGATATCGATATTATTAATGGGAGTGGATGATGGGGCAAGTGGCCAAAATGGTCGTGCTGACTCGCTAATTGTTGCTACATTAAATCCGAATACCAAGCAAGTATCCCTAACAACCGTTCCACGTGATACAAAAATGGATTTTACGGCAGATGAAGTAGACCCTGCTTATGTTGGTTACCATAAAATTAACGCAGCATACTCCTATGGTTCTATGTTTGGCTATGGTGCCAATAAACTAACTGTCGAAAAGGTAGAACAATTGTTAGATATTCCAATCGACGAATATGTTGCGGTTAATTTTGAAGGATTTAGTGAGGTAGTAGATGCACTCGGTGGCGTTACGATTGATGTCAAAGAACCGTTCTCACAAAAAAGTCACATTAAAGGTGGCGAGACCTTCTACTTTGAAAAAGGTGAGCAAAAGATGAATGGTGAGGAAGCTCTTGCCTTTGTTCGTATGAGAAAACAGGCAACGAATAACATCTACTCACGTGAAGAAAGACAACGCCAATTTATCAAGGCGACCTTGAAGCAAGCCATTTCTACGAACACTTTGTTTAAAGTCGGAGAACTGGCAAATATTATCGGATCAAATGTGAAGACTAGCCTAAGTCCTAGTGAAGTATTCCAATTACAGAAGCTATATTCATCTATTGATGCTTCAGAAATCAAAACGTATGAAATAGAAGGTCAGGATGAAAAAATTGAAGGTATCTATTATTTCATCCCGTCAGAAGAAGGATTAGCTACTATTTAAAACAGGAATTGGAATTATAATGTGTAAAGTAGTCTATACTGAGATATTGGTATAGGCTACTTTTTACTATCTTTATGTCACCTTTACATCAAGGTGTTACACTATAGATGAAAAGGTGAGATACACTTTAAGGTGGATAAACAATCATTGCAATAAACATACAGCTACTAGATGTGAAACAAGGAGAATTAGCGCATGAAGAAATGGATTAGATTAATGGTTTTTGGTCTGTTAGTCGTTCTACTAATCGTTACTTGGAAGGAAAATGTACAGCTAAGTAAGGCATTAAGCCAGGCTAAAAAGGAAGCGCGACTGAGTAACCAAGACGTGGTCGTATCAAATCAACAGGAAGATAGCTCTTCAGGCCCGGTTTATAAGGTCGTAGTGGATCCAGGGCATGGTGGTGATGACCCGGGGGCAATCGGTGCTAGTGGTTCTTTTGAAAAAGACTTCACCTTAAGCTTGTCAAAGAAGCTAGCAGCACTACTGGGACAAGAATCAGCATTGGAAGTATACATGACTAGAGAAGAAGATGTCTTCATTTCAACGGAAACAAGAGAGAGACCGAACTTTGCGAATGACCTATCTGCGGATTTATATGTTTCGATACATGCTAATACATATGATAACCCTTCCGTATCGGGGACGGAAACGTATTATTACCATGACGATGCAGAAGTATTAGCCAATACGATTCATAAGCATTTGTTAAGTGCAACAGGCTATACCGATAGAGGGGTTAGAAAGGAAAATTATTTTGTCCTAACCGATACGACGATGCCTGCGGTCTTATTAGAAGTAGGCTATTTGACGAATCCAGAGCAAGAGCGAGAGATGATATCGGAGGAATTCCAACAAACGGCCGCAGAAGCTATTCGTGATGGTATAAAAGAATACTTGGATCTGTAAATGGACTTGCAATATGTAATCTCTTATCAGTATGTAACTTGAAAAGCCAGTTATTCTGTCATGAAGGAAGGGAAAAGCACGGTTACACTAGCGCCATACATCATCTACTAAAAAAACGGAATTCTCCCTTTATGGTACACCTTATAAGATTTATACTATATTATAATAAGCTAAGGTTATGGGGGAGTACATGATGCAACGTCTCAATCAAGTCATATGCGAGAGAAGAACGTATTCGAAGGAATTCCATTCACATCAACATGATTTTGGCCAATTTCTTTTCCCTTTACAGGGTACCTTAGACATACAAACAAAATGGCAAGCGGTAAACCTTACATCCGATTATTGCTTTTACCTTCCTCCAAATTGTAATCATCATTACCGATCGGTCGATAGGAATGAATTTCTAATCTTAGATATCCCGATTCGCTATTTGCCGGAAGATACGGACAGCATGTACATACCGTTAGATAAACAATGGAGCTCGATTCGTTATTTGCTATTGGAAGAGGCACGGAATGAGGATAACCTATCTTCTTTAGTAGATTTGACTAGATATGTAACGAATAAGCTGCAAATCTCCCATTCACCATCCATTGATTATATTCATAAACATTATAAGGAGCCTATTAAGCTAGAAGCATTAGCAGCTATTGAACACTATCATCCGGTATATTATTCAGCTTGGTTTAAGAAAAAGACTGGGAAGAGTCCGAAAGCATATATTTCCGAGCTTCGCTTGAAGGAGGCAAAGCATCTCCTGCTTGCAACCGATTGGTCTATGTCGAGGATTAGTGAGGAATTAGGCTATGAGAATTCGTCCTCATTTACGAGATGGTTTGTAGGCTGTGAGGGAATCGCTCCACAACAATATAGAAAGCTTCAAATTGGATAAAAAGGATAGTAAACTTGGTAAAGAAAATTCTTAAGAATTTTTCTATGATAAGTTTACTATTCTTTTTTTAATTGAGGTGAGCAAAATGACAGGGAAGTTACCTCCTTTTTTGATATTATTGGCTGCGATTCTGTGGGGGACAACAGGAACATCACAAGCGCTTGCCCCAGATTCCGCCCATCCGATTGCGATTGGGGCTACTCGTTTAGCGGTAGGAGGGGTATTTTTATTACTAATAGTTCTCCTAACTGGTAAATGGAATGTCAGGAACTGGCCAATTAAGCCGACACTAATAGCGGCTTTATGTATGGCCTTGTATCAACCTTTATTTTTCTCAGCTGTTACATTAACTGGGGTGGCTATAGGGACTGTAGTAGCGATTGGGAGTGCCCCTATTTTATCTGGATTTTTAGAATGGCTTTATCGTAGAAAACGCCCGCCTATGATTTGGTGGTGCTCCACGCTGCTCTCTATCCTCGGCTGTCTTTTGCTATTTATGAATAAAGACGCTGTTCAAGTGGACCCGGTGGGGTTATTCTTGGCATTGGGTGCGGGGTTATCATTTGCAGGATATACGCTAGTAAGTAGGGAGCTAGTAGCGAAATACGCTTCTCTATCTGTAGTGGCAATTGTATTTACCCTTAGTGGGATTTTGTTATCGCCATTTTTGTTTGTGTTTGATATGTCCTGGCTAGCAAGTTCTCGCGGTGTTGTAGTCAGTCTTCATCTGGGCATCGTGGCAACAGGAATAGCCTATTTATTATTTGCCAAAGGGCTTACCCATGTATCCTCCTCTACCGCTGTTACCCTATCGTTGGCCGAGCCGCTAACAGCTGCATTATTAGGCGTCTTTATCGTAGGGGAGACGTTAAGCCTTATCTCGTGGGTAGGGATGATCCTTTTACTTATTGGAATCGGGATATTAATAAGGTCGGAGAAATCGAATGGAGAAATGGAACTTAATGAGCAGAAAAGTATGAGTGGTTGAAGCATAGCTAGACATGAAGTCCCTTTACAAAATAGCGTAAGGGGGCTAATTTTTGTATTCCATAACTAATCAACCTATTACAGCAAGATTTGGTTAATCAACCAGTCTGCCAAAAAGGAGCAACATGAAAAATGAACTCTCCTAACCAATGGGTAACTTTAATAGGCGTATAAATATCAAGTTTGCGAACATCCTGAAAGCGGGACTACTCAGGGAATAATGGTGAATGACCAAGACATTATTTATAATAAGTGTAGAGGTCTATTTTTTAATAAAAATGTTTCTGTGATAAAGGTAAGTCTATTCTTACAGCCGATTTACAGGGGGTGAATTATGTATACCATTGGTCAAGTTGCTAAATTTTTGGGAGTTTCTAGGGATACATTAAAGTATTATGAGGAAAAAGGTTTGGTTAAACCGGAGCATGATGCTCATAATGGGTATAGAAAATATAATGAATATGATATTCAGGACGTTATTACAACCAATTTTTATAGAGAAATTGATATCGAGATTAAGAAAATCCAAGAGATACGGCAGAATATGAGTGTAGTCGATTTAGAAAGTATATTAGAGGAGAAGGAAGAACAAATAGTTGAGGAACTTGAATATAAGAGTCTTCTTTTAAAAAAGATTAGATCGGTGAAAGAAGCTTGTAATAAAATTAACAATCATTTAGGAAAGTATACGATTAAAGAGATGGGACCATTAGAAGTAGTGGGCAACATAACGGATTATAAAGCTTACAATGAATATGAAATGTTAAAAATTAATACAGAGGAGAAAGCTGTTACGTTAAAGAGTGCAAGACGTGTTATCTATTTTGATCAAAAGGGAATTAAAGAAGATCACTTTGTTATTGTTAGAGAGATGGGAGATCCAGAACATAATGATAACGGTGGTATCCTTTATCATCCGCAATGTATGTATATGGTAATCGAAAACGGCAGAGCGGTGGATGGTGGGGAAAGTATGGACCAAGAAGTAGGAGAAAGGCTTTTAAAGATAGCACGTGAAAATGGGTATGAATTAGCTGGTGTAACGTATATCAATATATTATTGACTACATATGTAGATGGTCTAGAGCGTGTGTTTTTAGAAGTGTACACCCCTTTAAAATAAATCGTAAATGGTCTTGAGCTGGGGGTAACCCACAGGTTTAAAATGATGATTAGTAATGGATGACTCCATTATTAACGACTTGTTTTAAAGGAGTGGCTTTATGAAAAAGAAAAAACCAGTCAAGAGACCATTGATACGTTTTATTATCTTAAGCTATGTTATATTTTTTGTGATTTTTACCGTTATTGGCATAAGTATGCTATTGGGGGTTCCTAATAGTATAACCAACCTTCTACAAGTTATCGCTGCATGGTCTTCAACCTTTGCTTTTATTATATTGTTTAAGAGAATTCAACAAGAAGTAAGTTTAATAGCGTTTATAAAAAAACAATTTGCTGAAAGAATAAGGCCTTCTGTATTGATTAATGTAGTAAGTATACAAGTTTTAATCCTCTTTGTAGCTATTATAGTACTATCCAATATACAGGGTACGCTAGCGTTTTCCTTTACGAGCTTCGGACTATTGCTCATTGCTTTTATAGACAGTTTAGTAAGGGGACCTTTAGGTGAGGAGTTAGGTTGGAGAGGGTATGCTTTAAGTGAATTACAAAAAAAGTACTCTCCATTATTATCTGCCATCATAATAGGGTTTTTGTGGGGATTTTGGCACACCCCACTATGGTTTGCCTCAGGTTATACTGGGATGAATTTAATCAAGTACATAGTGCTTTTTATGATTGGGATTGTATCTATTTCCATTATGATGACGCTATTCTTCAATCTGAATAAGAACCTTGTAATCCCTATTGTCATTCATCAATTGTTTAATTTCTCTCTTGTGGTCATTCCGGGGGAGGTATTAGACGTTTTACTATATATAATGCCTTGTTATGTTATAGTCGCATTACTATTAATTGTTATAAATCCGAGAAAGATATTATATGGCAAGAATCTCTAGAGCAAATCATTAAGCTAAAATAAACCATCCCTGCTCCTGCGAAGGTCGTTCTAAAGTAATGTGACTTGAGACTTAGTATTGTAGCATTCTTCCATATAAATTACTCCTTTCTCCTCATATTACTAAAAAGTCTAATATGTTACACTGTTACCAGTTTGAAAACTTGGAGGTTGGAAAATATTGGGTAGATTATGGATGGTTCTTGTCACTATGATGCTAGCATTATTTATTGTCAGTGGATGTGGAAGTGACGAGAAAGATGCAGCTAATGTTGAGGATGAAGATGTTTCAAAGGAAGGTAATGAAGAGGTTGACGACGGGGAAGTTCAAGAAGAAGAACCAGAGGAAGAAGCTGAATCAGAAGAAACAAATCGAGCGGCTACTGGTGATTTTGCAGAATTAATTTCCTATATGGAAGAGAACACAGAAGGAACAGCGAATGTACTTTATGAAAATAAGGAACCACAAGTACATGAATTGGACGGTGTTACGGTTTCATTAGATGCCTATACATTGATTGAATTAAATGATTTCCATGCTAATTTTGATATCCCTTTCAATGATGAGACCGATGGTGGTGTTATTATTGCACAATATACCGTGACGAATGAGCTGGATCAGGATGTATATTATATGCCTACTTTCTATCTGTCATTTACTGGTGCGGATAAGGCTTATAACAATTATAAAGAGCTGCTTCCAGAAGAAGAACAGCTGCCAGAAATATTATCGCCGTCAAATGATTACACCTTAAAAGCTGGTGAATCTGTAACTGGTTATTACGCTTATCCATTCGGTAAGTCCCATTTACAGCAAGCATTAGATGTAGGGACTGTGGCTATAGACGTTCCAGCTGCTGAAGCGGAAAAAGGAGACTTCGGTAATCCGATTGGAAAGGAAGGCAAATTTAAACTTAGCTTAAATGAAGAAGGCGCTGAAAAGGTAGCTGCCAATGAAGCCTTTTATAAGGATAAGGTAACTACTGACGATATGGGTGAGAAGAAGATGCTGAAGGAAGAGTCTGATATTGGAGAAAGTGAACAGTTAGGAGATGTAACGGTTACACTAGAGGGATATCAGATTACTGAATTCACACCTAATGAAGTAGAAGCACCACGCTTTACTGACTTTAATAATGGAATCGTATTGCTGACAGCTAAATTCGATCTTGATAATCAAGGTTCAGAGCCTATTAATCTATCATCAATGAGTTCAAAGCTAATTGTAAACGATGGAAGTCAGTACATTCTCGATCAAGGGATGCTACTTAATTATCGGTATGGTGATGTGATTGAAACTGGCGATTCTGGTGAATATCTGCAAATATATACATTAGACAAAGAGCAGTATGAAAAAATTTGGAAAGATAAACCTATTGAATTAGAATTCGGCCCTATCCGGGGTGAGGAAGCAAAAGATATATCCAAAGGAAAAACAGCTACTTTTGAGCTATAATTGTTTTACCTTTTGATACGTTCATATAGAGGTTGGGACAAAACGAAAACAAAGGTAATAAAAAACGAACTATCACCACATTAGCACCGGAAATATACGGAGACTCCTGTGGGAGGAAAGGCATCGGTGAGACCCCGGAAGAGCGTTAGCTCTGAGGAGGCTCACCAGCCGCCCACGGAAAGCGTAGTATATTTCCGGGGCGGGTCTGATGCGCTAACTTTCATGTTCGGTTTATCCTATGTTAGAAATAGTTTTGTCCCAACCTCTTTTCGTCTCCTTAAGGAAAGGAATAAGGCAAATGGTTGCCTAATAAAATAGAGATTGACATGTGCACAAGGAGTTGTATAATAAAGAAATCAATTGCATACCCGAACGGGAGAGGTTCCTAGCTTAAACCCTCTATAAAAAACTATGGATTGCTATGTCCATAAGGGCATAGTTTTTTCTTTTTTTAATAGATTAATGCTATGGCCTCTCTTGTGAAGTGGTAACAAACTTTACGAGGAGGTTTTTTTATGTCACCAAGAACCAATAAGGAAGGATTAGACGAATTACATTTACTAGGGAATCAAAATACGAATTATCCCTCTGATTATGCACCGGAGGTATTAGAGTCTGTAGACAATCTGCATGCTAACCGAGATTATTTCGTAAAGTTCAATTGTCCGGAATTTACTAGTCTATGCCCAATTACTGGCCAACCAGATTTCGCGACCATGTACATTTCTTATATACCAGATAAGAAGATTGTAGAGAGTAAGTCATTGAAATTATATTTGTTTAGTTTCCGAAATCATGGCGACTTCCACGAGGATTGCGTGAATATCATTATGAACGATTTAATCGAGCTGCTAGATCCGCGCTATATCGAAGTGTGGGGCAAATTCACACCTCGTGGCGGTATATCCATTGATCCATGGTGTAATTATGGCAAGCCAGGTACTAAATATGAAGAAATGGCGAATTATCGTTTAATGAATCACGATCTCAATCCAGAAAAAATCGATAACCGGTAATCTTAAGAAGGGGAATAAGACATGAGAATATTTTTATATTTACTATCCATTGTCGTTGCTAATGTGATAACGGCAAAATTTGCGCCTCTAGTACTTGGCGTGTTTATAATACCAATGGGAACGTTGTTTATTGGTGCAACCTTCATTCTACGTGACCTTGTGCAAATGCGACACGGTAGAAAGAAGACATACATGATTATATTTACTGCATTAATTATATCTGGAATCGTCTCCTATCTGTTAGGGGATACCTTAATGATTGTAGCAGCATCTGCACTTTCATTTATTGTGGCAGAAACCGCAGACACCGAGATATATACGAGGCTGAAGCTACCGATACCATGGCGTGTGTTCTATAGTGGGCTAGTAGGAGGGTTCCTCGATTCGGTTGTCTTTATCGTGATTGGATTAAGCCCAATTGGTGCGAATATTTTACCATGGGCAGCAATACCGGGCGCCATCGCTGGACAAATTATGGCAAAGACGTTGGTTCAAATGATTGGAGCACTTATTTTGAATCAGTTTTATCAAATAAGAGGGAAGAGAATTACGAAAAACAGCTACAAACTATCTTAAAATCATGCTGACGGATTGGAACTATTATTTAAGATAGAAGAAATGATTGCATCATCATGTGCTTTTTTTAGTAAGCTTGAACTTTCATAAGCGCCCGTTGATATAATATAGAAAACAGTCTACCCTTGAAAGGAGTAGACTGTTTTTTTGCCCATTATGTTTACAACTTAAGAAACATTCAGGTTACCATTTTGTTCATTTAATAATTTCTTATCAGAAGGAACAAAGGCTAACACAATTGCTCCAATAATAAATAATACGATTAGGCTCAAGACACCTGCATTCGATTTTCCTGTCATTTGGGTTGTAACCCCCATTAAAACAGGACCTGTAACAGAAGCGAACTTACCAAAGATATTATAGAAACCGAAGAATTCATTAGATTTATGCTTCGGAATTAGCTTAGCATAGTACGATCTACTTAATGCTTGCAAGCCACCTTGTGATGTAGCAACAAGCATGGCCAGGATCCAGAAATCAAGTGCTGTTTCAAGGAAGTAGCCGTATATACATACGATGATATAGATGAAAACACCAATATTTAACATAAGCTTTGCAGAAAATCGGTCAGCTAATCTACCATATAGAATGGCAAAAGGAGCTGCCACGATTTGAGTGACAAACAGGACAACTAATAGAACCGTTGCACTCAATCCTACATCAGTTCCGTATGCTGTCGACATGGAAATAATCGTTCCGACACCATCTATGTAGAAAAAGTAAGCAATTAGAAATATCGTTAAGTGCTTATATTGTCTAATAGATGTAACCGTTTCCTTCAGACGACGGAAGCTTGTACGAATCGGGTTTGGTTCCCGCTTAATTCCATGTATTTGTTTAACGTTTTTAATCATTGGAATAGAAAATATCGCCCACCAGATTACGGCGATAAGAAATGCAATTTTACTAGCAGTTGTACTGGATATTGGAATAATCCCTTCTTGGGCTAACAAGATAATGGCAATACTAATTAAAAATGGAATAGCTCCACCAATATAGCCATATCCAAAGCCCCTTGCTGATACCTTATTCATCCGTTTATTATCGGTCACATCAATTATGAAGGCATCATAAAAAAGATTTGCTCCTGTTAATCCAAGTGAAGCCAATGTGAAGAGGATAAGTAATAGTAACCATTCTCCCTCTGGTACGAAGATTAACGAAAAGGTAGAGATAAGTCCTAACAATAAAAAGCTAACAAAAAACCTCTTTTTATAACCTTCATAATCTGCTATAGTTCCTAATACTGGGCCAATCATGGCTAAAATAAACGTGAAAATGGCAATGGTATAACCCAAGTATGCTGTTGAATCTGCCGCCTCTACCCCCGCCGCTGTTGCTTGTGCTTTATAAAAAATGGGGAAAATCGCGGTAGTAATAATCATGGAAAAAGCATTACTTGCCCAATCATAATACATCCAACTCGTTTCTTGCTTCGTAAATTTTCTTTTCATCATTTCACCATCCCTTAATTCTATTTTATATAATATATTCCATAGAATAATAGGAAAAGCATAAAAATTTACAAAAATTTTGCAATAAAGTATAGCTATAAAAAATAAGGCATAACTGGAGACTTGCATGTGAGGTGTCGACTCTAGTACCAGCAAACTATTGTTTATGTATTTGTTCAACCTTTGATGTTGGATGGAGGGTATAAGAATCGGAGTAGCTCATGTGTCTAATATGACAATTAGGTCCTATTTGAATTGTCCTTCCTTTAATTGAATTGGCGATTGTTGAATGAAGCTTTACATCCTCGCCTACAATAGCGGAACAAATTAATTGTTTTTTATGAATGAACCATCCCCTCTTTTCTAAGTCTACTTCTATGTGCTTCCCTTGAAGCGTTTCAATTTTGCTTTTACCAGTTAAAGCTATGGAGATGTAGTTGGATTTGACAATAGCTGCTTTAACAACACCTTTAGCCACAAAGTGATCTGCGGTAATCTCCTGCTTGACTGATAGTATCCCACTACTCTGGATCGTCATAGCTGTTCCTTCGGTTAACGTGAGGGATCCGATATTGGTAATCTCGTCAGCGTGTAATGATTGAAAGGTAGAGACCCCTTTTGAATTTAGTTTGCCGACGGTTGTATGGGATTGAAATGTTGCACTACCTAAAATAAATAAACTCTCAGACTCTAGTTCCTGCTGACATGTAACTGCCCCATTTATCCGTATCAAGGCGTAATCTAGTAACCTTTCTCTAATCACACCACTTGTTTTGGTCAACTTTTTGAAGCGGTTAGAAGCTTTGTTATCCAAGAAAATCCCCCTTTTCTAAATTGTTTTAATAAGTATATATTTTAATGATTAAAATATATACTTATTAAATATAGAAGTCAATAAAAAATACCCTTAAGATTTACTTAAGAGCATGTTTAGGTAATGGTAGACATTAATTTATTTACTTGTACTAGTGTTGTTGCTATTTTTTCTATTTCTTTTTCAGGGAATTTCTTAAATAATTCCCTTATCTTCTGTTCGCCTTGGGGAGTGAGGACCATTTTTACAATACGGCGATCCATTGGGTCCTTAGTTCGTTCAATATAGGATTGCTTCTCTAGCTTATCACACATTGCTGTTACTGCCCCTGGTGTAACATGAAAAAATTCTGCAATATCCGTAGCCTTCATTCCATCCTGTTTCTTCAGCTGGAACAATAACACTAACTGGGATTGGGTAAGCTGTTCACCCAACGTGATTCGATTGACAAATTGTTGGGACTGCTTCTGGATATCGATTATTTCTTCTATAATATAGTGAATAAGGTCGCTGTTTTGGAGATTATCGTTTATCATGCTATCCCACCTAAATTATTTCATTTAGTAAAATATATAGGTGATATAATAAGTTGTCAATTCTTATCATGTTCACAGCGCATGATCAGATGAGCTTGTTATATCCAGTATAAAAAGATCCTCATCCAGACTTTCTGCTACAAATAAATTAAGAATCCAACATGACCACACGGCTATAGTCTAGGAAAAGCTATACGGGATATTCATGATCGTATGCAAAATGAGTGCGACTATATTGGCAAAGGGAAGAAAGAAGCGCCGAATCATCCTCTCCGTGTTACTTTTTCTGTAATGCGTGATCATTTGGGTAACAGAGGGATACTCTCTGTTACCTTTTTTCGTAATTCGAGATCATTTAGGTAACAGAGAAGCGTTATCAGTGCCCTTTTTCCGTGATTCGTCATCATTTAGGTCACAGAGGAGCGCCGTCAGTGCCCTTTTTTCGTAATTCGAGATCATTTAGGTAACAGAGAAGCGTTATCAGTGCCCTTTTTCCGTAATTCGAGATCATTTAGGTAACAGAGGAGTGCCGTCAGTGCCCTTTTTTCGTAATTTGAGATTATTTAGGTAACAGAGAAGCGTTATCAGTGCCCTTTTTTCGTGATTCGTCATCATTTAGGTCACAGAGGAGCGCCGTCAGTGCCCTTTTTTCGTAATTCGAGATTATTTAGGTCACAGAGAAGCGTTATCAGTGCCCTTTTTCCGTGATTCGTCATCATTTAGGTCACAGAGGAGCGCCGTCAGTGCCCTTTTTTCGTAATTCGAGATCATTTAGGTAACAGAGAATCGCTGTCAGTGCCCTTTTTCTGTTATCCGAGATCATTTAGGTAACAGAGAATCGCTATCAGTGCCCTTTTTTCGTAATTCGAGATTATTTAGGTCACAGAGAAGTTCCGTCAGTGCCCTTTTTCCGTGATTCGAGATCAGGTAACAGAGGAGCGTTATCAGTGCCCTTTTTCCGTTATCCGTCATCATTTAGGTAACAGAGTCATCCTCTCCGTGCCCCTATTCCCGTCCCCAGTGAGTCAATTGGGTAAAGCTAGGGTATGAATAAATACGAGAGAGAAGATGCCACGCATTCTATCTGCCTTTATGGTAACGATAAATGTTAAGCTAAGCCGTATTGGTTAGATTGTCCAGGTTAGGGAATCCTGGTCTGATACGGAGCTATCAATTGTTACGACTTCTTCCCCTTGTTTCGCTGTACCGACTATACGGCTATTCACCATCTTTACATCTAATAGGGCGTTCATTTTACCTACAGGTGTGGAAATCGTTGTAACTCAAAGGCTCCACGGTGGAGAACTAACCATAACCAATCATGCGACTGGCGGGGCGATTGTGAAAGGATCATTACCGTGGTATTGTGAACCCACTCTATGAGGCGTATAATAGGAAGAGTTTACAACAAGAATTAGAAGGTGCTAATAAATGAGACAGAAACTAGTTTATTTCGTATTACCGATTATGTTAATCCTAGGTATTGTGTTATTCTTCGTCTTTTCCAGTAATGACTCTGATTCAGACACATCAGAAAAACAAGGAACGAAGGAAACTGAAACGGAACAATCCGCCTATCCTGGCGTTAATATCATAACAGAAGTGTTAGACGAGGAAGCATATCACCTTGCCATCCATTATCTCGAATTTGAAGACGAGCAGTTAAATAAGATAATGAATGATTATGTATCCAAATCAAAGCAAGAATTTCTCCAAGAAGTAGAGGATACAGAGGAGCTTTCTCAAGGTCATAGTGCCTCCTTCTATTTATCCTTTGACATTTACCCAGTGGTGGAAAACATGTATTCCATTGTATTTACAAAGGAAAGTTTTTTTGGTGGGGCAAACAGTATGCAGACATCTAAAATATTTATACCGGATATAGAGAACAACCAATTTATCGACCAAAGCAATATCATAAAGGATACGGGAGAAAGTAGAGAAGAAATTTACCAGAAGTTACTGCATGCATTTAAAATTAATGAAGCATACAGTCCGTTCTTTTTTGAAGAAGAACTACAAAAATGGATTGATGATGAAAATAATACGTTCTCTAATGTATACCTGACGGATAAGTCCATTGTCTTTAAGTTTGATAAGTATGAGGTTACGGCAGGTGCTGCGGGCACTCCGGAAATTGCTATACCATTAGTAGAAATGCAAGATTTACTGACCGATGAGTGGAAAGAACGGTTAGATGTTCCAAATCAGACAGCAGAAGATTCTGAACCAGCAAAACCAAACGAAGAGCAAGGATTAGAACAGGAAGTACCGGCTGGAAAAAAGCGAGTTGCTCTTACATTTGACGATGGACCACATCCAAGTAATACACAGGAGATTTTGAAGTTGTTAGATGAACATCAGGCAAAGGCTACCTTTTTCATGCTTGGAAATAGAGCGGTTTTCTATCCTGACATCGTCAAGGAAGTGGCTGCGAAAGGACATGAGATTGGAAATCACACATGGAGCCATAAGGATTTAACAACATTAAGCAATGAGGAGATTAGGGAGGAGTTCCAGCAGACCAATGACGCAATTCTAAGTGTACTAGGCGTTTCACCAACTGCATTTCGACCACCATATGGGGCGATTACTGACCAAGTGACTGATGTAATCGGAATTCCATCTACGTTATGGACCATTGATACATTAGATTGGAAATCACATGATCCCGATCAGGTTCTAAGCATTGTGAAGGAAAATGTACAGGATGGATCGATCATTTTAATGCATGATATTCATGCAACCACAGTAGAAGCGGTGGAACTCGTGTTAGATTTCTTAGAGGCAGAGGGCTATGCGTTTGTTACGGTTTCTGATATCAATTAACTATCTTTCTAATAAAAAATAATTCAGTAGGGTAAGTGATTTTCATCATAAGAATTCCAATTCAAAAATAAGCTAAACCAAGCAGTCGTAATGGATTCTTTATTGCAGATAGTATAAAAAACTTTCCAGCCGGCATCAGAATACTGAACATATTCGCAAATCGCCTTGTGAATAAGGCTTATTAGGAGAGGGAAACGAAATGAAGAATAAAGCAATATGGGGAATTGCGGTGTTAGTCTTTGTTTTAGCTGTATTGGTAATTTGGTGGATTCAATCATCCCAGAAAGAAGTAGAGGATAACGCAGAATATGAAGAGCAAGAGCGTATTCGGAGCTTTTTCACGGAGCTTAGACAGCATAATGGCTTTCTTTATACAGGAGAAGAGGAGTCGTTTTTCCTTCAATTTGACGAGGCACTCCTAGAAGGGGAGCTGACTGGCAGTTTATTAATAATCGAGCATACAGACGATAACGCTAGTCAGGATATAGAAACGAACTATCAAATAAACGGCATAACCGATGGACATATTTTGGAGCTTTATACGACCGTGGATGGGGAGTCTGTCAAGCTAACTGGTCAATTCCATGATGGTGCAGATCGCTTTGAGTTATTCTTCTGGATGAGGGAGGATCCATTACTGTTTCGTGCAGTGACGGAAGAGGAATTCAATCAGTTTTATGAGGAATTGAACGAATGACTTTGGATTAGCATACCAATTAACATACGTATTGGTATGCTTTTGTGCGCTTGGCAGCGCTCCGAACTTAAGGGTGAAAGTCCCAAACACGCCGTAGTGGCGGAAGTGTATAGCTGACAGGCAGTGCATGCTCGTGAGGGAATGTGCGGAGGGCTTGAAGGCAAAC